>SYEI01000374.1 GCA_005800865.1 Bacteroidota bacterium
GGCGTTCCTTACCAATATAATCATGGGGTAATTGACCCCGAAGGAGATTCATTAAGATATACAATGATTACTCCTTTAAGTGCAGCTGGAACTCCAATAGCATATAACGCTGGGTTTAGCGTAACAACTCCAATGACAATGACGGGAGGTTTAGTTTTTGATCCTCAAACAGGTCAAATGAATTTTACCCCAAATGGAACTCAAGTAGTAGCAGTTGCAATTAGAGTTGATGAATATAGAAATGGTATTTTAATTGGCAGTGTTATTCGTGATATGCAAATTGTTGTTATTAATTGTACCAACAACCCTCCAGTTCCAGGTACTGTTAATGGCCTTACAGGAGCAACCTTATCAGGAAACGTGTTTACAACATGTCCAGGAAATGTAATGAACTTTACTATTCCATGCACAGATGCTGATGCTGGACAAGTTATTTCAACCATCAGTACACTTACCACAAATTTACCAGGTGCAGTTGTTACTATTACTGGAACAAGCCCAACAACTATCTCTGTAACCTGGACTGTTCCAGCTATTCCTCTTGCTTTCTATAATTTTTCTATAACTTGGAAAGATAATGCGTGTCCTATTTTAGGTCAGCAGACAAAAGGTTTTTTAATTAATACTGGACCAGATCAAGTTATTACACCTTCATCATATTCAGTATGTCCATCTCAAACAGTTACTTTAACTGCTCAAACTGCTAGTAACTATGTATGGAGTACTGGAGCAACAACACAATCTATTGTAGTTAATCCTTCAGTTGCCACCACTTATACCGTAACAAGTACTATTCTTGGATGTACAGCAAAAGGTATTATTACTATTTCAATGCTATCTAATGTACCTATTTCTGTAACATCAAATCCTGCTAGCGTATGTGCAGGAAGCACCGTAACCTTAACTGCTGGTTCAGCTACGAATTATAATTGGAGCACGGGATCAACAGCCCAAACTACAACCATTACACCATCCGGTTCAACCACTTACACTGTAACAGGAAATGTTGGAACTTGTACTGGAATGGGTACTATTACTATTAACCCAGGAAGTGTGCCTGCAACCAGTGTAAATATCTGTCCAGGTGCATCTGGAACCCTAACTTCTAGTTACGGTTGCCCTGTAACTTCATCAACCTCTATTAACCAAGGCACAAACTTTAATATGGGAGCATTAACTGCTTCGGATCCACTTTGGGATAGAACTTACACTACTTGTACCACTTATGGAGCAACTTCGTTTTATTATGATGTGTTTGCATTCACGGTTTCTACCGCTGGGTCGTATACGTTTAATGGTTGTTTTCCAAATATTGATGCTTATGGGCAATTATTTCAAAACGCATTTAATCCAGCAAGCCCATGTGCTATTCCTGCAAACTTTGTAACTGGTAATGATGATAGCGCTCCAACTTGTAGTGCTGATCCTCAATTGATTGCTACACTTACTCCTGGTGTTACTTATTATCTTATCTCAACTTCTTACTCCCCATCAGCCACTGACACATATACGTGGACGTTCTCTGGACCAGCTGGCGGAACACTAATTACTGGAACACCAGGGAATTTACAATGGTTCGCTTCCGCGTCAGGCGGTTCTGCATTAGGAACTGGTCCATCATTTAACCCAGTAGGTGTTGCTGGTTCAGGATTAGCAAACACTAATACTCCAGGAACTACAACATATTATGTTGCTTGTTCTGGTAACCCATCTTGCCGTTCGGGAGTTGATTTTAAAATTGGGATTGTTAGTGCTGTAAATGCTACTACTTGTGTAGGGGGATCTGGCTCTTTATCTTCAGCTTATTCTTGTCCAAATACTTCTGGCCCTGCTATCGCGCAAGGAGCTACTTTCAACTCTGGTGCATTAGCTACTACCGATCCTACTTTTATAAGACCTTTTGCAACTGGTCCCTGCTCTTCTTCAGGAACAAGCACTTATTATGATTCATATGCATTTACTGTTTCAATGGCGGGCACTTATACTTTTGATGGTTGTTTCCCTGGAATTGATGGTTATGGTTTTATTTATCAAACTTCTTTTTCAGCGGCAAGCCCATGCACAAACTTTGTTTTAGGTAATGATGATAGTGCACCATTATGTGGTGCAGATCCGCAAATTTCTGTAGCTCTTGTTCCTGGTGTTACTTATTATATTATTTCATGTAGTTATGGTACATTGGCTACTGATGCTTATAGCTGGACATATACTGGTCCTGCTGGCGCAACAGTGAATTCAGGAACTGGTGGTGGACCTGGTGTATTAAACTGGTTTACAACTGCATCTGGTGGAACGGCTATTGGAACTGGAACACCATTTAATCCAGTTGGTGTTGCGGGCTCTGGTTTAGCTAATACAAACACAGCCGGAACTTATACCTACTATGTTGCTTGTTCAAACGACTTAACATGTCGTACGGCTGTTAATTTTGTTATTACACCTGGTTCTTCTTCTATAACTTCTGTTCCTGTTGGTTCACCTTTATGTCCAAATACTAGTATTACCTTAGCCGCCTCTGGTGGTACAGCAGGTACAGGTTCTACCATTAATTGGTATACTGGCCCAGGTGGTACTGGAACATTATTAGGAACTGGAAGTAGTATTACTTATTCTGCTGCAGCAACAACTACTGTTTATGTTAGAAGACAAGGAGGCTGTTCGGCAGCTACACCAGATTTTCCTGTTGTGTTAAACGTTAGAACATATACTTATGCGGCAAATGGAACCACCTCTAATAATTATTGTACAGATGATTTGGGTTGGAACCACTTTTATGTAGGAAACAACATCATATATTCTGTTAATGGAAATATATCTGGTGCGCCAGCTGGTTATCCAATTGCACGAATTAATGTGAATGGTACATATTACCAAAGTCCTGGTATCGCTTCTCCAAATTGTTTTTCGGATGAAAAGTTTGAGATGAGTCGTTCATGGAATTTAGATATGGGTGGTGGAGCATCTGTTGCACCATACGATGTTCGTTTTTATTATCAGCCTGCCGAAAGAACTGCTATTGAAACCGCAGCTGCCAATTGGATGACTACTTATCCTGCTTGTGGTTACACTTATAGATATGCAAATCCATGGGGCTTTTATTGGTTTAAAAATGTAAGTGGTAATTATCTTGCTCCAATTTATGACGCCACTATTCATCCTACACAAGCAGCTATTGGGACTACACCCAATGGAATAAACTATGCTCAGTTAACAGGTATCTCAAGTTTTTCGGGAGGCTCTGGAGCTGTATACTTAAGAACAAGCGTTTTCTTAAATGTTAGTTATAAAAACTTTGATGGTGAAAGTAAAGGAAACTATAATCATTTATTTTGGTCGACTTTATCAGAAAACAACAACTCTCATTTTAATGTTGAATCAAGTGAAGATGGAATTAATTTTAAGAAAATTGGACAGGTTGCTGGTTCGGGAACTACATCTGATTTAAGAAATTATGAATTTGATGATATGCATCCTTATAATGGAATGAACTATTACAGATTAGAACAAGTTGATTTTAATAATACCGTTGAGTACTCGAATGTGATTGAATTAAGTAATAAAAAATCAGCTATTACTAAATATGAGTTTTATCCTAACCCTACTGAAAGCATTATAAAATATCAGTTTACAACCGACATTAACGAACAGATACAAATAGAGATTATTGATGTATTAGGGCAAGTATCGGATGCGATGAGCTATACTGTAAATGCTGGATTAAACACCATTGATATTGATTTGAAAAATCATAAAAACGGAACTTATATGATACGTGCAACTCACAAAAACAGTAAGACTGTTCATATAAAAACGATTGCAAAAGTAAGTAACTAAAACAATAGGTAATTATCAAACACAAAACACCTGTTAGATTAACCTCTAACAGGTGTTTGTGTTTTATTGTATATATTGAATTAAAAATTACAAGAATAAAATTTTTAGACTATTGGAAAAAGCTAATTTATAAATGTTTGAAATTTGAAAATAATTAGATGATTTTTAGTTAATCTTTTTCTTCCTTTGAAGAAGGTGTTGATTTTTTTAAAAAGCTCCCTTGACTATCAAAAATAGCATCAAAGTGTTCTTTTCCTTTGCTCATTTCTGCTTCAAACATTACATTCTCGTTTGCATCCATAATTTTTGCGGCTTCTGATAGCTTATAACCTACAAAAGTCTTAGTACAATAGTCAGTGACAGTTTTAGGAAGTTCAGAGGTTTTAATTTCCTGCTCTAATTCTTTAAAAGTTCCATCAGCAGTAAATACAGCAGAATATTCTACTTTATTTAAATGAAATTCAGCTTCATATTCATCACCTTCTTTTTCCCATTCTTCAACTTTTGAATTAGGATACTTACTTGCGAATCCCGCTTTGACTTTCTCAGGAACTTCTGCTTCCTTCAAATCTTGTGCATTTGCAATAGTAAATCCTAAGCATAATGCAATTGTTGCGATTGTTGATTTCATTTTTTTGTCAGGTTTAGATTATAAAATTAGATTTTTTTGTATTACTCCAAGATTGGTTTCTTATAAGTCTCATCAACATTTACTAAATTGGTATCGATATAATTGTAGTCTTCTCTAATTTAGCTTTAATCAAATATAAACTTATTTTATAAAATTGTCCTTTTTGAGAGGATAGCATCGCTAAAACTTCTTAATAAAAAAGCCTTCTGAAATCAGAAGGCTTTTCAAAAAAATCAAATTTCTTATTTCACAATCTTCATCTCTACCCTACGGTTTTGTTGCATTCCTTTTACATCGGGTTTGCCATTTGGTAAAGCATTTGGAGCTATTGGTGCAGTTTCGCCATAACCTTTAGCTACGAGTTTTGTTTTATCAATGCCTTTTTTAACAATAGCATTTACAACGGCTTGCGATCGTGCTTGCGATAATTTCATATTAGCCTCATCATTTCCTTTGCTATCTGTATGGCCCGATACCTCAATCACTAACTCAGGATACTCTTTCATTAATTTCACCAACTCTGTTATCTCCACGTTAGATTCTTTTCGCAAAATAGATTTATTAGAATCAAAGAAAATATTATTTAAGACTATTTTAGATCCAACTTCTACTTTATCTAAAATCACATCTTTTTGCAACGTAGAAAATTCAGCCACCTTAGGAACATTAATATTTTCGGAATGAAATAAATAGCCTTTTGCCTCGTAAGAAATATTATAGTTTTGTCCGCGATTTACAATAAAGTAATATGAACCCGAATCGGCCGTTGTGAAGAAGGTTTCTAATAACTGCCCCGTTAAATTATCTTTTACATTAATAGTTGCACCTGGTATAGATTTACCTTCTTTGTTTCGCACCACTCCTTTTACACCCATTGTACCCAAAGTTTTACTTTCAAGGTTAACCATTTGTAACATAAATTCCTTACTCAATTCTTGATACGAAGAGTTTGGTGGAATAACAATAGATACTGATAAAGGCTGATAACCATCTGCCTCGAAACTAATATTATATGTCTTCCCTTCTACTCCTGGCGCTAAAATCATCACGTATCTACCCGTTAATTCGTTTGGCTTAATATCTTGTACCAAATGATTAGTTCCTTCTTCAGTAACAATAATTTTTACATTAGAAGGCATTTTACTAGTGCCATTA
>SYEI01000375.1 GCA_005800865.1 Bacteroidota bacterium
AAACAACTTCTTTGATTTGTTTTTGAGTATTAAATAAATATGTAGTTATATAATTCAAATCAATTTGCAACTAGTGATTTTATATAATACGCTTTGGTTTTGGTCTTACCAGTAGAAACTAATAGTAATTCGTAGTTTATAGTACCATTTAATTGAAATTCTAATCTTACATATTTTTCAATTTCAAATTGTAACACTTTAAATTCATTATTACTTGGTTTATTATTAAAAACACAGGATTCTTTATCATCCATTGAATTCAATTCGTAAATTAAGGAGTTAGAAAGTAATAACACTCGAGATTCATTTCCTAATAATCTGTTTTGTTTATGATGAACAATTTCTCGACTTAAAATATCTTGCCAATTTGTAAAAGCAATTTTTGTTTTATATCTAACAAATAGTTTCCTTTCAACATTTGGGGCTGGAACAAATAAATTCCAGTTTTGATGAAAAGCAGGATAGATGTACAGAGAATTTACAAAATTGAACTTCTCATGCTTAATTTTATTCGGATAACAATAAAACAAAATCATCATAAAATGAAAAAACAACACTACACCTAAAACGATAGCAAAAAGGCGTTTAGTGGTTTGATTCATGTTTATATTAATTAATAATGATTGTGAAACAAATGTAGCTAAAACTAAAAAACAAAAAAATGTGAATTTTAAGGTTACTTTTACAAGCTTATGGTATTAATACCTACATTTGCAACCTTAAAATAAATATATAAATGAAAACATTAAAATTAGTAGTAGTTGCCGCAGTTATCGCTGCATCAAGTTTATTTACCATCTCTTGCGGTGGTTCAGAAAAAGAAGCAAATCCGTTAGCAGATAGTTTAGCTTCTGTAAATGGAGAATTAAACGGTCAGTTATCTGAAAAAGAAGTGGCTTTGCAAGAATTTGTTAATTCATTCAACGAAATTCAAGAAAACTTAAATGCTATTAAGGAAAAAGAAAAAATTGTAACGGCTAGTTCTCAAAGTGGCGACGTAAAAAGCAAAGAAGAGACTATTAAAGAAGACATTCAAGCGATTTACGATTTAATGGCTAAAAACAAAAACCGTATTGGTTCATTAAGCAAGAAATTAAAAAATGCGAACTCAAAAATTGCTGGTTTAGAGCAAATGATTGCAACTTTACAAGCTCAAATAGATGCTAAAGACGGTGAAATTTCTGATTTAAAAGCACAATTAGAATCTAAAAATATTGAATTAAGCAATATTGTTATGAATTTAGAAAACGTTGAAGCTGAAAGTTCTGCTAAAACAGAAAAATTAAACACAGCTTTTTATGCTTTTGGTACTTCAAAAGAATTGAAAGAAAAAAATGTAATTACAAAAGAAGGCGGATTTATTGGAATGGGTAAATCAACTAAATTGAAAGATGATTTCAATAAAGAATACTTTACTAAAGTAGATGCTTCTCAAGTTACATCCATTAATATTGGTGCTAAAAAAGCAAAAATCATTACTAGTCACCCAACAAGTTCATATAAATTAGTTGGAGAAAAAACTGTTGAAAAAATAGAAATTTTAAATGCAGAAGATTTCTGGTCAAACTCAAAATATTTAGTAATTATTACTGAATAATAATTCAGAATTACTACAGAAAGCCTTGAAAAGCCTGGTCTAAAAAGACCAGGCTTTTTTGTTGGACCGCATTATCGCTCATCTTGTTTTTTAAAATTTAGGGAATTTATTATACAGTTTTATGTCTGTTACTTTGTTTCAACCAAACACATAAATCACATGAAAAAATTAATACTACTTATTACTGCATGTTTTACATTAGTTAGTCAAGCGCAAACATTTCCAGTGGGACACATGAGTATCAATTTCAAAGATGCTAGTAGAACCGGTGGATTTTCAATCTCTGGTGGAATTGCGATGCCAGGAACTGGAAGAAATATTGGAACCGAAGTGTATTATCCTGCTACAGTTGCTGGAAATAATACAAACGTCGCAAATGGTCAATTTCCCGTAGTGGTTTTCGGACATGGATTTGCGATGACTTGGGATAGCTATGACAATATTTACAATCGCTTAGCAGCTTTAGGATATATTGTTTTATTACCACGTACAGAAAGCTCCATTTTCCCAACTCCTAGTCATGCAAACTTTGCTGACGACATGAAATTATTAGCAACTCAAGGCTTATTATTAAACACAACAAGTACGCCAACTGCTTTAGCAACCTTTAACGGAAAAGTATTACAAAAATCAGCTGTTGGCGGCCACTCTATGGGCGCAGGCTGCTCATATATAGCAGCACAAAATAACAGCACTGTTACTTGTGTTTTTAACTTAGCAGCCGCTACATCAAATACAGCAGGTATTTCATCAGTTGCAGGTGCAAGCTTAGTAACCGTGCCTACTTTAGTCATTTCTGGTGAAAAAGATAACGTTGCTGATACTACCGTTCAAAACAGTCATTATAATCCAACTGCTTCCACCATAAAATTTCATTCCATCATTAAAGATGTAACACATTGCGATTTTGGAAATGGCACAAGTGGTACTTGCACTATTGGACAAGCGGCTTGCAGCACCCCTTCTTGTAATATGATTTACTTTAACAGATACATGAGTTATATTGAACCATTTTTAGCACATCAACTTAAAAATGATTGCGTAGCCGGTAATAATTTTATGACTTTAATTTTAAATCCTTCAGCTGATAGAGTTGGAAGAAAAGTAGTAGGAAATATTGCTTGTTCTGTTACCGGAATAGAAGAACAATCTTTTTCAAACAATTTAACAGTGTTTCCAAATCCAACGGAAGGAAAATTAAATATTTCATTTTCTTCAGAAATTACAAATCCAATTACCTTTGAACTATATGATATTTCAGGAAGATTAGTTTTAGATGAGCAAGCAGCATCTCAGAAAACATCACATGAAATAAATGTTGAAGGTATTGAAAGTGGAAGCTATGTATTAATTGTTCGTTCTGAAAACAGTAAGAAAGCTTTTAAGGTCATAAAAAACTAATTTGTAATTTTACTCAAATTAAATACACAACCTACTATTATGAAATACCTATTAACTCTTTTACTTATTGCTATCTCAATACATTTTACTGCTCAAGTATACAGTGTAGGTCATTTAAGTATTAATTTTATTGATAACTCCAGATCAGGGGGTACTTCTATATCTAATGGTGTAAATTTTGCTGGAACAGGTCGTATTATAGGAACAGAAGTTTATTACCCTGCAATAGCAACTGGTTATAATACTTTAGTTGCAAATGGAAAATTTCCGATAGTAGTTTTAGGTCATGGGTTTTTAATGGATTATTCTGCGTACAATACCATTTATTATTATTTGGCTTCTAAAGGCTACATTGTTATGCTTCCAATAACCGAAGGAGGTGCATCACCTAACCATGGTTACTTTGGAAGAGATTTAAATTTTTTAGCAACTGCTGGAATAAATTTAAATACTTGGAGTACCCCGTCCAGCTTAATTAAATTCAACGGTAAAGTATTAGCAAAAGCAGCCATTGGAGGACACTCAATGGGTGGAGGCGCTTCGTTTTTTGCTGCAGCAAATAATAGCACTGTATCTTGTTTGTTTAATTTTGCTGCTGCCGAAATCACTCCCTCTTCTATTACTTATGCTAAATCTGTTACAACACCTGCCTTAGTATTTTCGGGCGAACAGGATTGTGTAGTTGATACTACTGTGCAAAATGCTCATTATGATAGTTTAGCTTCTGCTAATAAATTTCATGTGATTTTAAAAAATGTAACACATTGTGATTTTAGTAATGGAACAAACACTAATTGTAATTTAGGGCAAACCTTATCAGGTTGCGGAAATCAAATTAGCAATAGTTTAGCTTTTTCATCCTACCTGAATTACTTAGAACCTTTTTTAAATAGTCAACTATACGGAGACTGCAGTGAAGGCCAACGTTTTATGGATTCAATCAATACATCCTCATCATTAAGAGTAGGATTAAAAAAATCAGGAGATATTGTATGTAATGTTATTGGCGTTAAAGAATACGAAAACACCCATCATTTTTCGGTTTTCCCTAATCCTGCAACTAATCAATTAACGGTTACATTTCA
>SYEI01000376.1 GCA_005800865.1 Bacteroidota bacterium
AGAATGCAAAAACACAGATAAGAGCGGTAATGACTTCGAGTATGCAAATCACCATCAATGTTTTAAATACGGTTTCTCCAATAGTTTTTCGTGTGTGGTATATGGCAGCGAATTGCGCAAAACAAGTTCCAAAAATACCTGTTACCCAACCATAAATTTTTGCTTCTATACCAAAGTGATATAAAAAAGCATGACCAATTAATGCTGCCACTAAAGTGGAAGCCCCTGTTAATAGGAAAAACCAACGGTAAATGTTTGCTGCTTTTTCGTGAGCGACATGTTTGGTTTTGAAAAACGCCATAAAGCAAACACCGATAAATAGTAAATCAGTAAGTGTGGTTATTGGTTCATCTATTCTTAAATCGCCAATATATATGGTTGGATTTTGAAAGGGCGTCATTTATAATGTGTGTAAGATTGCTCTATATAAACCTAAATCATCAAACGAGTATGGTTTGTGAATTTGTTCGGCTTTTACTTTTGCTTTTAATAATGATTTTTCTGTAGCCTCGCCCATCGCAATTACTTTTTGATGAGGATGAATTTTGTTTTTCTCTAAATACGATTCTGCATTGCTTGGACTCGTAAACACCAATATATCTGTTGTTTCAGCAACTTCGTGAGGCACTTTTAAAGCCGCATAAATTGGCAAATCAATGCAATTTTGTTGTTTAGGAAACTGCCATTGAATAGTTCTCATACTTTCGCGAGCCACCGGAAAAACCACTTTTCCTAAACCAACTCTGGCCGAGAATTGTTTACCTACTAATTTAGTATCGGTGCTTTGTCCAATAAAATCAGCTCGCAGGCCTAATTCGCGAATAGCTTGAGAAGTGGATTTTCCTATACAACCAATTTTTGTTGTTCCAATATCAGGTTTTTGCATAAAGAAAAACTCTACCGCATGTTTGCTGCTAAAAAATAACCAGTCGCTTTTAGGCAATTCCTTAATCGTTAGTTTCTTTAAATCAATTAAACTTTTGCACTCAACATTAAATCCTAAATTTCCTAACCATCTATTTAAATGATTGCTTTCATGAGCATCACGAGAAATAAAAACAGATTTGGAACTAATACGTTGTAAATGTTCTACAATTTTTTCAGGAAGCTCTTCGGTATTAGTGGTTTCGTAATACAGTTGTTTTACCTGTGTGTTCCAAGCATCAGAAGCAGAAACCCACACTTTAAATAGTTTTCTGTCTTGGTCGTTCATTTCGGTGTCGCAAAAAACACCTAGGGGTAATTGGCAACCGCCATCTAATAAATTTAATACGCGGCGTTCGATGTTGATGTTAATCATAACATCATAATCACAAACCGCATCAAATACATCTCCTAATTTGTAATCATCTTCGCGTATTTGCCATGCTAAAACTCCTTGAGCAGGAGCAGGAACAAATTCACTAGTTTCTAATTGTTCAACGGTAAATTCAGACAAATCTAATTCTAAACGCTCTAACCCAGCTGCAGCTAATATGATAGCATCATACTGACCTTCTCTTAATTTATTAATACGCGTTGGAACATTGCCACGTAAATCCGTTATTTCAACATCAGGTCTAAATGATAATAATTGTGATTTTCTTCTAGCTGAAGACGTTCCAACTTTTGCACCTTGTTTTAAATTGAATTTTTTGGTAGTGTCTTCCGCTTCATCTCTCATGATTAACCAATCAGCAGGGTTTTCGCGAGAAGATACACCAGCAATGATTAATCCATCCGGATTTTCGGTTGGTAAATCTTTGTGCGAGTGAACAGCAACATCGATTGTTTTATTTAATAAAGCTTCTTCTAATTCTTTTGTGAAAAAACCTTTTCCTTCCAACTTATCAAAACTAGTATTCCATTGTTGAGACGTATCACCTTTGGTTTCGATGATTTTAATCTCCACTTCGTGACCTTGTTTTTCTAATAAATCTTTTGTGAAATTAGCTTGCCAAAGTGCTAAATCGCTACCGCGTGTGCCAATGATAATCATAGTTTTGTAATAAAATTAGAGGCTACAAGATAAGTTATTTTTTGAATTTAACCGCAAAGAAAACAAAGAAATAGTAAAGTTCGGAGAGAGAAATAAGTCTAAAAAATTTTTGGTTTTTGCGCTAAAAATTAGCGACCACTTTGGTTAAATATTCTTATAAATCCTCTTCTAAAAAAACCTTCTTAGCCGTTTTAATAGCTAAAGCATTGTATTTTTTTTCCATGTAGCTTAGCACTTTGTCAAGTACTTCTTTGCCATGAGGGTCAAGGGCATTCATTTCTTTAGCAAACACTTCGTTTAAAGCAGTTTCTTTGATGTATTTAATTTGCTTAGGTATTTCACCAAAAGCTAATTCTATTTTACGCTCCTGAAATAATTGTTTGAACTCTTCTACTTTATTATTGATAATGACTTTACAAGCTTCAATTTCTCCTTCACGTTTCAATAAATTATCAGCAGCTTGTTTTTTTAAAGATTCAATATCAATATAATGAACATCGTTTGATTCAATAACTTTAGCATCGATATCAGCTGGAATAGCTAAATCGATAATTACTTTTTTGCTATTATCATCCCCAATTAAAGAGGTGTAAATATCGTTTGTAATAATTGCTCCTTGAGAGGCAGTACAAGAAATTAAAACATCAAATCCTTCTTTAAAATCTTTAATATGAGATAACTCGCGAGCTTTACCGTTTAATTCTTTAGCTAATTTTTCAGCGTTTTCTAATGTTCTGTTAAACACAGTGAAATTTGCGTATTGATGTTTTTTTAAATATTTAGCCATGTTAGCATTGGTTTCGCCTGCGCCAACAAAAACAATACGAGCATTATTTTTAATTCCTAAACTGCGTAATTGACGATATGCTAAAGACACGATTGATACCGGGTTTTTAGCAATATCTGTATCTGTATAAACTTGTTTAGCGGTTTCAATAGTTTGCTTAATCGCTAAACGAATGGTATCACCCGTTAAGCCTAATAAGTTACAAAACTCGTAGGATTTACGCACCTGTGTGATGATTTCTCTTTCACCTACGACTAATGAATCTAAGGAGGCAGATACTTCAAACAAATGAGTTAATGCTGAATCTCCTTCGTAAGTAATAGTTTTTTCCACTAAAGCAGATAAATCCTCTTTCGTTAAACGCGAGTTAATAGAGTAAAATAAATCCGATAAAAACTCAGGAGCAATCTCACGATCGGTATTTACTACAAACTCAACACGGTTACAAGTGCTTAAAAACATCAACTCCTTTAACTCCATTCTGATTTTTAAACCACCTAAGTAATCTTGTTGGTGATTTTCATCTAAATGCAATTTTCCAATTAACTCCAAAGGAGCCAATTTATGGGTAAGTGAAATTATCTTAAATGAGTTC
>SYEI01000377.1 GCA_005800865.1 Bacteroidota bacterium
GTGATTACGAGTTTGCCTTGTTAAGTTTGGGTTACACTTCTGTGAAAAAGCTGTTGTTGTATATACAAGAGCAAGAAGTTGAGGTATTATAAGTTTACACGCCCTAATTAATATACCATCTACCGTCTGCTATCAGCGATTCACCTAATAAGAGTTGTTGAAAGTATTTTCCTCAAACTATATTTGAACCATCTTACAACAATTTTTAACATTAAACGTTACACAAAAGGTAAAAAAATCGTTCAGGAAACTTGAAAAAAAAAATAAGTTTCCTAAGTTTGCACCCGAATATTCCATGATTATGAAGAAACTACTAGTTTTAAATTTTATTTGCGCCGTTTTTGGCATTAAAGCACAAGATAAATTTACGGTGAGCGGTTACGCTAAAGATGCCAAAAATGGCGAAGCATTAATTGGGGTTACTGTTTACAAAAAAAATTCTCAAATAGGTACAAGCACCAATGAGTATGGTTTTTATTCATTAACGCTTCCTAAAGGGCAAGACACGATTGTGTTTTCGTTTGTTGGATATAAGACTGTAATGATGCCAATCAATTTAACGTCTAATCAAACTGTAAGCACCGAAATTGGTGAAGAAGGTAAGGAACTTGAAGAAGTAGTGATCTCTTCGGAAAGAGAAGATAAGAATATCAAGAGCATGGAAATGAGTGTAGCAAAATTGGATATTAAACAAATTCAAAAAATGCCCGCTTTATTAGGAGAAGTTGATATTGTAAAAAGTATTCAATTATTACCTGGCGTTACCACTGTTGGTGAGGGAGCTAGTGGATTTAATGTGCGTGGCGGAAATATTGATCAAAATTTAGTATTAATGGATGAAGCGCCCGTATATAATTCATCTCACTTATTTGGTTTCTTCTCTATTTTTAATCCAGATGCGGTTAAAGATGTGAAATTGATTAAAGGCGGTATTCCAGCACAATATGGCGGTAGAGCTTCTTCAGTATTAGATATTAGAATGAAAGAAGGGAACAGCAAAAAAATGGAAGTTAATGGTGGTATAGGAACAATCTTTAGCCGTTTATCTATCGAAGCACCTATCTTTAAAGACAAAGCTTCTTTTATTGTAGCAGGTCGTAGAAGTTATATTGATGTGTTAGCAAAACCTATTTTAGCAAAACGTCAGCCAGATTTAAAAGACGCCAAATTTTATTTTTATGATTTAACTGCCAAATTAAATTGGAGAATTAACGACAAGAATACCGTGTTTGCAAGCGGTTACTTGGGACGAGATGTATTTGGCGCAGGCTTTGTATTTAATTGGGGAAACACTACAGGAACGATTCGCTGGAACCATATTTTTAATAGTAAGTTGTTTATGAACTTAACTACATTTTATAGTAACTATAATTATGAGTTAGGTTTTAAAAATGAAGGGAACTCTCAAAAATTTGAATGGAAATCAAACATTATCAATTACAGTTTCAAGCCAGATTTTACCTATTATTTGAATAACAAAAACACCATCAAGTTTGGCGCTCAGGCTATTTTATATACGTTTAAACCAGGTGAAGCAATTATCACATCCGAAAATGGTGATAAATCAAATATCAGTTTAGATAATCAATATGGCGTAGAATATGCTGCTTATATAGATAATGAGCAAAAGTTATCTAACCGTTTTACTTTACAATACGGTTTAAGATGGTCGTTTTTTAATTATATGGGTAAAGGTACTAAGTATACTTACCGCGATACGATTCCAAATGAAAGCAAACCATTGGAAAAAGAAGAAAAGATTGCCGATGGGAAAAATATTGCTACCTACAATATGCCTGAACCACGTTTAGCAGTTAATTATACTATTAATGATAAGAGTTCCGTAAAGTTAGGTTACAACCGCATGTCGCAATATTTACATATTGTATCTAACACAGCCGCATCTACACCATTAGATATTTATACACCTGTAACGAATAATGTTAAGCCTTTAATTTCTGATCAAATTACTTTAGGTTATTTCCGCAACTTTAAAGATAATATGTTTGAAACATCGGCAGAGATTTATTATAAAGACATGCAAAACCAATTAGATTATGTGGATAATGCTAACTTATTATTAAACCCACGATTAGAATCTGATTTAGTTCAAGGTAAAGGACGAGCTTATGGCTTTGAATTATATTTGAAAAAAGCAAAAGGTAAATTTACAGGCTGGGTAAGCTATACCTTATCAAAAACAGAACGTCAGGTTAGAGGTATAAGTAATGAAGAATGGTTTTTATCTAAGTATGATAGAACACATAATGTAAACACGGTTTTAATTTTTGATTTAAACAAACGTTTCAGTTTCTCTGCAAATTTTGTCTATCAAACGGGTACACCAGCCACTTTCCCAACAGCTAAAGTAGAAGTGCAAGGATACGTTATTCCATATAATACTGATAACAAACGTAATAATTACCGTAATACACCTTATCACAGAGCGGATATTGGCATTACATGGAATTTATCTCCAAACAACAAAAAAGGTCGTAAGCATGCGTTGGTATTAAGCGTATATAATTTATACAATAGAAGAAATGCGTTCTCTATTTATTTTAGAAACAATCCTGATTACCCAGTAAATACAGAAGCAGTTCGTTACTCGGTTATTGCAACTATTGTTCCAGCAATTACTTACAATTTTAAATTTTAATTTTTATTATAGAATTATGAAGACTCTTAAATTATTTTTTGTTTTACTAACAGTTATCAGTTTTACCTCTTGTGAAGATGTGATACAAGTTAAATTAGATGAAGGCGATCCAATTGTAACTATTGATGCGTTTATTAACGATATGCAATTGCAACAAAAGGTACGATTAACCTACACGGATGGTTATTTTAGTCAAAAACCAAATGAGCCTATTATTGGCGCAACAGTTTCAGTTAAAGATTTAACCACGGGTATAGATTATGTGTTTAACGATAATAACAATGGCGATTATGTATGGACTCCAACTGATACACTTAGAGTAGGCCATAACTATGAGCTAACAGTAACTCATCAAGGAAATATATACAAATCTACCTCACGCATGAATAGAACAACTAGGGTTGATAGCATTATTGCTGAGTTTAAAGAAGGTGGAGGGCTTGCAGAAACAGAACCTGGTTACGATATGGCTTTTTTAGGATTTGATATTCCAGGAGATACCGTTGATTATTATTGGATTAAATCTTACCGTAATGGTGTGTTTTTTAATAAAGGTGGAGATATTAATATTTGTGCAGATGCTGCTTTTGGAGCAGGTGCCGATGGATTCCCTTTTATTACTCCAATTGCTCAAGGCATTACACCTTTTGGAGAACGTTTTAAGAAATTCGATGTGTGTCGTGTTGAAATTCACTCCATTAATTTAGAAACCTTTAATTTTTTAACGCAAGTACAAACGCAAACTACTAACTCAGGTTTATTTGCAACAAGTCCAGAAAACGTAAAAACAAATATTAAAAATACAACCAATGATAAAACGAAAGTGGTGGGTTGGTTTTGTATGAGTGCAGTAGGTTTTAGAGAAAGAGTAGCGGAATAATTTATTTATTATAAATCAAATTCATCATATCTTCATCTTTTCTATATACATCAATATAGAGTTTTAGTCCTGTGCTATCAGCATGTGCTGTGTAATAGCGAGTGAAAATTGGCAATGCTTTTTTTAATTTAATTTTCTTTTGTTCTTGTTTTACAAAATATACCTGTAAACTATCATGAGTGTAATGCACACTGTCATCTCTAATTAAAAAATCGGCAAAGTCAATAAAGTTTTCTAAACGAATACAGCCATGGCTTTGCGAACGGGAACTTGTTTTAAAGTAGCGCTTAGAATTAGTATCATGCAAATACACACCAAAAGGATTATGGAAATTAAATTTTACAACACCTAAACTATTTTCTTCACCAATACGTTGTCTAAATCTAACAGGTAAATAATCTTTGGTGTATTTTTTCCAAGGTATTTTTGTATAGTCTAAAACTCTATCACCAGCACCTAATACTTCAAAGTTTTTTCTTCTGATATAAGAAGTATCGTGCTGTACTGCTGGTAAAATTTCTTTGGTGGCAATACTTATAGGAACATTCCAGTAAGGATAAATCAACATGTGATCAATTTTACTTTATAAAATAGGGGTTTGATGATCTGGCTTACCGCAAACTACAGCCGATTGCATTACTACCGTATCTTTTTCAAAAACGGTTAACCAAAATGCAGGAATGTTAATGAAAGCATATTTTTCAGGGAATTTTGTTTCCCAACGCCAGCGTTCCATAGCCATACAAATTTGTTTAATGATTTTTTCGCGGTTATAAGAAAATGCTTGAGCGGTATATTTTCCTATTTTTCCATCAGGTTGAATGAACCATTTTTTTTGTAATTTATTTAAAGCCTTTGCTAATTTAATGCTATCGTTAGCGATTATGGTACTATCGTATAAACCTTGCTTGATTAAACTCTTTTTAATAAGTTGTAGTTTAACAATAGTATCTTTTTCGGTTACAAAAGGAATAGAATCAACTTGATATAATGTTGGGTTATTTAATATCGTAGCTAATTCTTTTTTTAGCATTCGGTAATTATAAAATTTTGGTTCTAATGAATCTAGACCTGCTTTTAAATTGTTTTTTTTGTATGAGCTCACTAAAACACTGTCCCAACCTTTGTCTAGTTTGTGAAAGTTAGTTTGAAGTAATAAACTATCTGTATAAAATCGTCCTTTATTTAAATGAGCCCCCATTAAGAAATAAGCATCGCTTAATAACAAGTCAGCAGAAACTAGTGCTGTAACATTAATAGTTGTTTTATTTGTTTCAATAGAATCGAGCTGACGTTGGATGTTGATGAAATGGTAATTATTAGGTATTAAACCGTAATACATACTCTTTTCAATCAGTTTTAATAAACTATCGCCATTAGGGTTGAGTTTACTTTTATCAAACCATAAAAGTTTACTGTTATATTGAGGATTAAAATATCGGTAACAGGTTAATGGAATGGAATCAATGGTGATTATTGAATCTTTGAGCAGATAAGAATTTAGTTGCTTAACCGTTTCTTTTTCTAAATCTTGAGGTCTGCTAACTTTTATGGTTTTAACTTCCTTTGTTTCGTTTGAACAGGAATAAAAAATAAATATGCTAACTACTATAAAAAAACAAAGCCTCATCTCTAAGTAAAGATAAGGCTTTGTTTTGATTTGAAAAAAAAGTTATTTACTGACGTTAAATTTATCAGATTTTAAAACTAGATTGTTTTTATCAACCACATGATAAATATACATGCCGCTTGATAAATTTGTTAAATTCATTTTAGCTTTACCCATTTCTAATACTTCAGTAGCCACTAATTTACCAGTAACATCAAATGCTATTACTTTGGTAGCTTCAGGGCTTGTTGTAGCAAAGTTAATTACAGTTGCAGCTGGGTTAGGGTATACTGATAATTGAATAGATGCTTTTTGAGGTTCGTTTACGCTAACAACGTTATAATCTCTTTGCACGGTTACTGACTTTAAAACATTAATGGTAGGGGTACCAATTGCAGGAGTAAGAGTGAAACTTGTATTTGCTATAGAGAAAATAGCAGCTCTTGATGCACTAGGAGAATAATAGTCATAATTTAATCGACTTACATTAACAGTAATTGGAATACCGAAAACAGAAATATTACCAGTAAGGGTTTCTGTTGTTTTTACTCTTGTAATATCAGTGAATGATTTTAAAGTTGTGCCAGCTGCTGCATTTGGAACATCTAAATTAAGAGTACCTGTTCCATCAGCGGTAGCTATAACAGTTCCACCAATTGGCCCAGTGCTACCCAAGGCAGTAACAGAACCCGTAGGGTTAGATGTAATAGATGAGTTAAGAGCCATAGGATATGTTGCATATGTAGCAGGTGTAGTGTACACTAATGTTCCTCCAACAACACCAAATGAAATATCTCCACCGTAAAAATTTAAATCATTTGCTGTTGATTTAAAATAGGCAATATCAGTAGCAGAGGAAGTAACCGCAACGTCTGCGGCAGGATAAGTAGCATTTGAAGCAGCAACAGTAGAATAATTTGCAATAGCAGCAGTAGTAGTATTTATTGCTGTAAAATTCCAAATTGCACTTGCCCCAGTAGTTGCCCCTTGGTTAACACCAGCAGTGTCACATTGAAAAATGTCATAATTAAAACCAACTGTTGGTGCATGGTTTGCTTGCGTCAACTGTGCATTTGCGCCTAGACTAAATAATATTGATAAAGAAAGTAAAGTTTTTTTCATGTGTTTGTTTTTATGGTTTATTCAAATGTATTTAAAATTCAGTTAGTTACAAAATTATTTTCCAAATAATCTTACGTATTCATCTAGCTACTTTATGGGTTTAGTCCCATAAAATAAGGCATTTATGAAGCATTTTATTACTTAATCCTCATGTAATTCTAATAATAAGATGGGGTTAAAACACCATCTTGCCTGGGTTCAAAATTATGTTTGGATCAAATAATTTTTTAATATTTCTCATTAATTCTAATTGATACTCTGGAAACACAATCGATAAATAGTCTTTTTGAACTAATCCAATACCATGTTCGCCACTAATGGTACCACCCAGTTTTTTGCACAATTCAAATATTTCAACAATTCCTTTTGGAAGTTCTGTTTCCCAAACATCATCCGATAAATCTCCTTTAATAATGTTTACGTGTAAGTTTCCATCTCCAGCATGGCCATAGCACACACTTTTAAATCCGTATTTTGAACCAATTTCTTTAACACCTTTCAATAAAGTCGGTAATTCTGCTCTTGGTACAACTGTATCTTCTTCTTTATAAACCGAATTACTTTTTACGGCCTCGCCAACTTTACGTCTTATTTTCCAAAGAGATGCTTTTTGTTCGGAACTATCAGCCATTAAGATTTCATCACAACCATGCTCGGTCATAATGTTACTAATGGTTTCGCAGTCGTTAAATAACACATCCATATTATTACCATCAACTTCAATCAGCAATAAAGCTTGCCATTCGGGTTTAATTTCAAAATTAACTTCACCTGCATATTTAATGCTCCAATCAATAGCATCGCGTTCCATAAATTCCATAGCACTTGGAGTAATGCCTGCTCTAAATGTTGCACCAACAGCTTCGCATGCTTTTTCAGCTGAAGTAAAAGGAACTAACATGAGTAAATCATGTTTTGGTAAAGGAATTAATTTAAAAACTATTTTAGTAATGATTCCTAAAGTGCCTTCGCTCCCTACCATTAGATGGGTGAGGTTATAACCTGTAGAATATTTTAAGGTGTTAGCACCTGTCCAAATAATATCACCGTTTGGTAAAACCATTTCTATATTCAATACATAATCTCTTGTTGTACCGTATTTCACTGCCTTTGGTCCGCCGCTACTGTGCGCTACATTACCACCTAAGGAGCAACTTCCCCAACTAGCTGGATCAGGTGGATAAAACAAACCAACTTTTTTTACTTCTTCCTGAAAAATATAATTAATAACTCCTGGCTCAACAGTGGCTTGTAAATTACGTTCATCGATGTGTAAGATATTATTGAAATATTCCATACTAATAATAATACCACCATGTATTGGTAAAGCGCCGCCGCTTAAACCTGTACCTGCACCACGAGCTGTTACTGGTATTTTATAAGCATTAGCTAATTTCATAATTTCTGAAATTTGACTAACGGTTTTGGGCTTAACAACTACTTCGGGTTTAAAAATAAAATCTTCGGTTTCATCCTGACCATATTTTTCTAAATTATCTGCATCGGTAAATACATAATCACTGCTTGCAATTTGTTGTAACAAGGTTATATGCTCAGCCTTTATTTTTGTGTAAGTAATTTTCACGTTTTATTTTTTGAAATAATGATTGATTATTTTTTCTGCTTCTTCTTTTTGTTGTGTTCCAATTAAAAAAGGTTTGCCATTAGTTCGTATAAGTTTTATTCCATTGTCTCCTGCAACATTATAACACCAGCCATTACCTGTTAAACTATAT
This sequence comes from Bacteroidota bacterium, assembly GCA_005800865.1. Lineage (GTDB taxonomy): Bacteria > Bacteroidota > Bacteroidia > B-17B0 > Aurantibacillaceae > UBA4416. The sequence goes on from SYEI01000377.1 coordinate 8,007, forward strand.
CGAGCTCCCCATCCACCATAATCAGTTAATGGAGAATATTTTATAACTGAAATAGATTGTATTTCACCCCATTCGATATGTTTTTTAGCGAATGGAATGCCATGGAATTTAGTAAGTATTCCTTTTTCAGTAATGGTTGTTTCTAGATTTAAAAATAGAAACCAAATTAAAAACAAAATCAAAAAAGAAATTGTTAGTATAAAAAATATAGGCTCCTTTTGATTATTTTTTGTTTGAACAGTTCCTGATTGAACTAAAAAAAACATAACAGCAAAAATAATTATTGGAAAACCAGCAATTAAATAATGCCACCATTTATTAAATTTTTGTGATTCGTTAAAGGTTGGACTCATACTGTAATAATTTTTCAATATAAAATTAAATTATTTACAAATGCTTTAGCTGATTATTTTCTTAACTTAATAACAGCCCATTCATTTTTGTTATAGCTTTCTTCAAAGCTAAAGCCAATAGTTGTAGCTAATTGTTTCAATTCCTCTACATCA
>SYEI01000378.1 GCA_005800865.1 Bacteroidota bacterium
AAAACACTGAGTTAAATAGCAAAAACAAAAAATTGTTTATTTTTTGAAGCCATACATTATTGGCAAAAACAAATGGCAATAAAGAAATGACAATGAATAAAATATTACTAACCGCTATAGAAAAAGCATCAAATCTAGTTCCATAATAAAACAATTTCAACATCTCACCTATACTTAGGTTAGGGAAATAAGAAAAACAAGTTATACAAAAAACAACTCTGCACAAAAAATACATCACAAAAACAAGTAACAACTGTTTTAAGAGTAAGGTAATTCTTTTATTGTAAGAGTTCATTGACAATATTTAGAGACCGTTTTTACAACCTTTGCGCTAATTGTTTAACCATTTTATTTTTCCAATCGTAAAACGTACCATCAATAATTCTATTTCTAGCTTCGGTAACAAGCCATAAATAAAACGCGAGGTTATGAATACTGGCGATTTGAGCTGCTAAAAACTCTCCACAAACCAATAAATGACGCAGGTATGCTTTTGTATAAACCTTGTCAACATAGCTAGTTCCATTTTCATCTAATGGAGAAAAATCATTTTTCCATTTTTCGTTTTTAATATTAATGATTCCATTTTGTGTGAATAATAAACCATGACGCGCATTACGCGTTGGCATCACACAATCAAACATATCAATACCTAACGCAATGCATTCTAAAATATTCACTGGCGTACCAACTCCCATTAAATAACGAGGTTTATCTTCTGGCAAAATATCGCACACTACTTCTGTCATAGCATACATGTCTTCTGCTGGTTCCCCAACAGATAAACCACCAATAGCATTTCCTTCCGCATTTTTAGAAGCAATAAATTCAGCAGATTGTATTCGTAAATCTTTATATACAGACCCTTGCACAATTGGAAATAATGCTTGAGGATAACCATATTTTGGTTCCGTTTCATTAAAACGAGTAATACATCTATCTAACCAACGGTGTGTTAATCCTAAAGAGTTTTTCGCATATTTATAGTCGCATGGATAAGGTGTACATTCATCAAAGGCCATCATAATATCAGCGCCAATGGTACGTTCAATATCCATTACACTTTCGGGTGTAAATAAATGTTTACTGCCATCAATGTGCGATTTAAACGTTGCTCCTTCTTCCGTTAGTTTACGTGAATTAGCTAACGAAAATACTTGATATCCACCACTATCAGTTAAAATCGGCTTTTCCCAACCATTAAATTTATGCAAACCACCTGCGCCTTCTAACACTTGTAAACCTGGACGTAAGTATAAGTGATAGGTATTTCCTAAAATAATTTGAGCTTTAATGTCATCTCTTAATTCGTGCTGATGCACTGCTTTTACTGTAGCAGCGGTGCCAACAGGCATAAAAATAGGAGTTTGTATTTGACCATGAGCGGTTTCAATTACACCTACTCTGGCTTTTGATTGTTTGTCTTTATGAAGAAGCGAAAATTTCAATGCTGTTTTTTTGCGTAAAGATACATTTTTAACTAAAAGAGTGATTGAATTGAAAAATTAGTAGGCTGATTTTACCACTTATTAGCAAAAAACAACCAGATACAAAGTGCAAATGTAAAGTTCTGTTAAAAGTCCTGCTTTGGCACGTGCATTGAAAATAGCTATGCAACTAACAATAAAAAATAATAACATGAAAACCTCTATTAAAACGTTAACTACTATTTGTACAGTAATTATTAGTTTAAGTTTAACCGCTCAAAGAAATCACAACAGTGGTAGTAATTCACCTCAACCACAAAACCAACCTCAACCAAACCAACACAACAATAACCATGGATGGTCGGGAAATAATCATCACCCAAATTGGGGAGGTAGTGTAAATATTCATATTGGTGGTTTTCCAACAGTTTATCCCAACAATTATGGATACGGTTATGGATATAACAATTACTATAGGGTAAAAAGAGCAGCTAGAAATTCTATTCGCCAATCGGCAAATGTTATTAGACAAGCTTTACAATTTAGCGATTGGAATGATACATACTCTCCTTGGTTAGCAAAAGCTATTCGTCACCAACAATATGCTAAGCAATTATATTTTTGGGGAGATTATTCAGGTTCTTTAAATCATGCTGAACGTGCTGGATTTTTAGCTTGGAATACCTTAAGTTACTTTAATAATGCTTATGGATATGACGACGGTTTTGCAGGAAGTAATTATCCTAATCCATACAGCGACCCAAACAATCCATATTACAGACAAAGTAATCCAAATACTACAAACAACCAAAACACAAGTTCTGATGAAGATTTTGGGTATAGAAAAAGTAATACAGATAAAACGAATGAAGAAAGTGGTTCATTAAAAAAAGAAAATCAATCTGCACCAGCTAATACACAAAAAGCAGATAAAGCTCAATTAGATGGTTCGTTACCTCAAAGTAAATTAAACGATAAAGAGCTTTTAAAAACAAACGTAAAAGATTTGGATATTGAGTAATTCAAATAATAATATCTTAAAGAGTCCGGCTAATGTAGTCGGACTTTTTTATTTATATTTAACGCATGTTTCAAAAAGTTCCTAATTATATTTTAGCCATCATCAGCGGTTTATTATTTAGTGCTGGTTGGTTTGCACCCTTAACTATTTTATTATTTTTTGCCTGGGTTCCGTTATTTATTATTGAAGATAGAATTTCAAATAGTGATAGTATCAAACGCAAAAAATTAAAAATTACTTGGTTAAGCTACTTCGCATTTTTCATTTGGAATATTTGCGTGACTTGGTGGATTTATTACGCGTCTTTTGGTGGTGCAGCCATGGCCATAGTTTGCAATCCCATTTTTATGTGTGTTGTATTTATGATTTGGCATAACTTAAAACGTCGCATCAATAAACCTTGGGCTATTTGGTTATTGATTCCTATTTGGTTAGGATATGAATACGGTCACACCCTATGGGATTTAACTTGGAGTTGGTTAATATTAGGAAATGCCTTTGCCTTTAATCATAACTGGATTCAATGGTACGAATTTACTGGCACATCAGGTGGAAGTTTGTGGGTGTTAGTTGTCAATATTTTATTTTTCAACGTTATTAAAAATTCAAATTATAAGATTAAACAATTTGCCAAGCCTGCTGCATTTATTATTGCACCGATTGCAGTTTCGTTTTTAATTTTATCAATTAGCACTACTCCAATAAATTCTACTGGTAGTTATAAAACAGTTATTGTTCAGCCTAACGTTGATCCCTACAATGATAAATTTTATGTAGAACCTCAAATTCAATTACAAAATTTATTAGTTCAATTGAATGGTAAACTAGATGCGTCTGTTGATTTTTTAGTATTACCAGAAACTTTTTTGACGGAATCTTTTACTGAAGGTCTCGAAAACGAATCGTACTCTCTTCATTTTTTAGTAGATAGTGTTTTAGCATTATACCCCAAATTAACCATTATTACTGGCGCTGGAACTTTTGGTGTTTATAAACCTGGAGATAATATTACCTCTACTGCACGCAGAGATGGCAATTCAGAAAACTTTTTTGATTAGTTTAATACTGGAATTCAATTAAATAAAGATGGTATTTCATACTATCACAAATCGAAATTAGTTCCTGGCGTGGAACGCATGCCTTTTCCCGCATTATTCAAACCTTTAGAAAGTTTTGCCATAGATTTAGGTGGAACTATGGGAAGTTTAGGTACGCAAGAAGAAAGAGGTGTATTTTATAGTCATGATAAAAAAGTGTGTATTGCCCCTGTTATTTGCTACGAAAGCGCTTACTCTGATTATGTAGCGGATTATGTAAGAAATGGTGCTAACCTTATTTTTATTTTAACCAATGATGGCTGGTGGGATACAAGCCCTGGCCATCGCCAACATTTAGCATATTCCCGATTACGTGCTATTGAAACTCGCAGAGAAGTTGCACGTTGTGCTAACACTGGTATTTCTTGCTTTGTAACGCCTTACGGAGAAATTGAACAAGCAACACCTTATTGGGAACAAGCTATTATCAGTAAAAGCATGGCTCCAAACAATCATCAAACAATATTTGTGAAGTTTGGAGATATTATCTCTTATTCTTCGGCTTTTTTAGCAATATTGTTATTTATTTGGAGTCAAATATTACGTTTTAAGAAGTCTTAATTATTCGTAAATTTGGGGCGTTAATACTAAAAACACAAAACAAAACACTATATATGGAAAAATTTGATGTAACCATTATTGGTTCTGGTCCTGGAGGATACGTCGCTGCAATTCGTTGTGCGCAATTAGGAATGAAAACTGCCTTAATTGAAAAATACCCAACTTTAGGCGGCACTTGCTTAAATGTAGGTTGTATTCCTTCAAAAGCATTATTGGACTCATCTGAACATTTTCACAATGCAGTTCATAATTTTAAAGAGCATGGTATTGACATCAATGCTCCTAAAGTAAATATTAAACAAATGATTGAACGCAAGCGTGGTGTTGTAAAAATGACATGCGACGGGATCAATTTTTTAATGAAAAAAAATAAAATTACGGTTTATACTGGCGTTGGAAGTTTCGAATCTAAAACTGTAATTAATATTACTAAAGCTGATGGAACTAAAGAACAAATTGAAACAGGAAAAGCGATTATTGCTACTGGCTCAAAACCATCAACATTACCTGGCATTACAATAGATAAAAAAAGAATTATCACTTCAACCGAAGC
>SYEI01000379.1 GCA_005800865.1 Bacteroidota bacterium
CATTAGTTACCAAATGGTTAGCCGCACAAGTAACGGGAGCTATATATAAATACACTAAGTACGAAAAACGAGTGATGTTCGGCTTAAGTGCTTCTCACGCAGCAGCTACATTAGCGGTTATTAAAGTAGGTTATGATATTGGTTTATTTGACCAAAATGTGATTAATGGAACTATTATCTTAATTTTAATTACCTGCATGGTAAGTTCGTTTGTTACCGAAAGAGCGGCTCGTAAAATTGCCATTACCGATAAAGAAACCTCTAAGAAAATTATTGATAGAACAGAGCGTATTTTAATTCCAGTTAGTAATCCCGAAAACATTGCCCGTTTAATTGATTTGGCCTTGATTATTAAAGACGATAAATCGCATGAACCAATTTACCCTTTATCTATTGTTGAAGAAAATGAAGATGCCGATGAACGTATCAATATTGTAAAAAAAGTAATTGATAGTGTAGTAGAGCAAATTTCCTCGGGGGATAAAAAAGTGCAAGTTCTTAAAAAAGTTGATTTAAGTATTGTGGATGGGATTGCTCGTTCGGCTAAAGCTTACAGCATTTCGGATATTTTAATTAGTTGGAAAGCTCAACAGGGAACCGGTAATTTAATTTTTGGAAGTATTGCTGATAATTTGTTAGTGAAAACCAAACAAGCTATTATTATCTCTAAAGTATTACAGCCCTTAAACACCTATAAACGAATTATTGTTTTGTTAGCACCAAACTGTGAATTAGAAAGCGGATTTAATTTAGTGGTTCGTAAAATTAATTCGGTGCTGAAACAAATGGGTAGCAATGCCGTTATTTACGGAGAGCAAAAAACGATTGATGCTTTTACAACTTTAAATAAAGATAAAAAACGCGAGTTTTATAATTACTTAATGGTAAGTGGTTTTGAGGATAGCGATATTATTGAGAAAGTAAAAGAAGATGATTTGTACATCTTTTTAAGCAGCCGTAAACAAACGGTATCCTTTGATTTTCATATTGATAACATGCCTAAAACATTGAATAAAAATAATGAGTTCACTAGCTTTATTGTGTTTTATCCTGAGTCTTTAAAGTCGTTAAGCGATTCACAAATTACCGAAATGACAGTTCCTGCTTTTCAGGAAAATATTGAAAAAGTTATCCAAATAAAAGATAAGATTAAAGATATTTTTAAGGGAGATAAGTAGAGGATTTAATGATCTTATGATAATCTTATTTATAAATATCAGTAATAGAATTTCGGTTATCTGCCAAATTATAGCGAGATAACCTAAGGTTTATATCAGGTATAAGCTATTTATAACTAATTGCCGCAGCCAAAACTCCCTAGACAAATTACATAGACATAAAAAATATTCACATGGAAAAGTTAAATGAACAAGATATATACGAAATTCTCTGTCAGACATTTCCAAAACAAAATGACTATGCTGAATCTGACTATTCAGAAGAATTGCAAGAATTATTACACTTTGGTATAAATACCAAAGTGCAGTTGCTTGACCTAATAGTTAAGCACAGAGAATTTGTTTTAGAACAAGACGAAGAAGAATTAAGCGAAATTGACATCAGACTTTCTAAAGAGGAATATGGAGAAGAATTTGTTAATCAGAGACTTGAAAATAAATTTTGGTTTGCTTATCCAGCGTTATTAAGAAATGTATTGGAATTGGAATTTGGAGAAGAATATATAGAATACGCAGACAAACGAGATAACTTGTAAATCTGCAGATGCCTGAGCAATATTAAACAAACTAACGGCAACAAGTTATAACACATCCTACTTTGTAGTTTAAAAAACACAAAATCTAATTTCCTCTCTTCAAGGTAAAACTAATCGTAGTTCCTTCGTTTACTTTGCTAATCACGTCAATGGTTTCGCCGTGGCCTTCAATAATATGTTTTACAATGGCTAGTCCTAAACCGGTACCGCCTTGCTCTCTACTGCGGCCTTTATCCACTCTGTAAAAACGTTCAAACAAACGAGGTAAATGTTTCTCGTCAATACCAATACCGTTATCTTTGACTTCAACAATTACTTGCTCATCAAATAAATTTAAAGAGATGGTGGTTTTACCATTTTCCTTACCATACTTAATGCTATTGGTAATTAAGTTAACTAATACTTGGCGTATTCTAAATTTATCAGCTTTTACTAAAGTAGGTTTGTCGTATTTTTTTGGTAGTTGTAATTTAATGTTTTGTTTGCTAGCCTGAAATTCTAATGCATCGATGACATCTCTCACTTGTTGAGCAATATCATACACTTCAGGGTCTAGTTCCAAGGTGCCAACTTCTAATTGAGAGATGGTTTCTAAATCATCAATAATTTGTATCATCCTATCCACACTTTTATCAGCACGTTTTAGGTATTCTACATTGATGCTTGGGTCGTTAATACCGCCATCAATTAAGGTAGAAACGTAACCTTGTATGTTAAAGATGGGCGTTTTTAATTCGTGAGATACATTGCCTAAAAATTCTTTTCGGTAACTATCTAAGTTGCGGGTTTGTTCAGCTTCTTTATGTCTCTCGTGAGCTAATTTTTTTATTTCTTCTTCTAATCTATCTAATGAATCTACTTCATCTAATTGAAACTCAGTATTAGGAATTTCTTTAGGTTGTTGTTCTTTTACCAACACATAGAGTTTGTCAATTTTCTCGAAAATTATATTGCTATATAAAAAATAAATTACAAAAAAACTCACAATAAAAGAGATGAAAAATGAGAGCAAACAAACGGCCAAATCAAAACTATTATTGATTTTGTATGAAATATAGGAAACTAAAATAGTTTGTATAACCGCCGAAATAGCACTAAGTACTAAAGTTAAAATGGGTGTTTTCAGCGTTTTCATCATAGCTTATTCGGCGTAACGAAAATGCGAATAAAAACTCAATAAAAAAATAATTGTTGTGTTAAGAATTGGAATAAAGATAAAGCGGATAGAACTGATTTACGCAGATCTTTTTAATAAAATAACACGAAATTTATCCCTGTTTATCTGTTTAATCAGTCAAATCCGTGTTCCTATTCAAAACTCAATTTCTATCCAAAGTAATCAACTCTCTATAAAAAAACTTTTCTTGTGTGCTTTCAAACGGACGGTAGATATAGTAAACATAACCATTATGTATTTTCAATTTATCAGCACTATGAAATTGTAAGGTGTATTTTCCTAGTTCTTTCCCGGTTTGTGTGCTAATTTGTTTAATGTATTTATGTCCGTTTTTATCATACACCGCATAAATTAAATTCTCCATATCATCTTTCAGCATTTTGTTTTTCCATTCCTTCCAGTTTTTTGGATGATTATAGTTAATAGAGATAGAATCTATTTTAATGCCGTGTTTATCTAAATGGTAGAGTTTATCTTTATAATGATCAAACACACATATAGTATCTTTAATAATATAAAGTGGTGCAAATAATGGCTCGTAAAACATGCTTCTTGTAAATCCACTCATTAAGGATGCCACTACGTGTTTATCCATTTTCAAATCCATGGCTATTCTTCGAGCTTCTAATTTATCCTTTGGCTTTAAGGAATAGTATTCAAAATTATATGCATGCATCAACTCTTTATCTTCAATGGTTAATAG
>SYEI01000380.1 GCA_005800865.1 Bacteroidota bacterium
CCATCAGCAATAAAGAACATGGATACGTAAGAAATGCAAATCCATTACAAGCTATCAAAAACCTTGCGGGTAAAACAGATGCAGCGTAATCAGAGCCTACCCAACTTAAAATCAAAGCGTTTGATAAAAGGATCAAAGCGACTATGGGTATTATTACTAATGGTGCAGTTATGGTAGAAATGGATTTGCAAAGCGTTTTCAATCCCTCAGTGTCTTTTAATCCAATAAAATGATTAAAACGGACACTAAATGGCCCGAAAATAGAACCAAGTATGCTTCTAAAAAAAGACATTATTGTCAAGCCAATTGCAAAAATTGCCACTTCTTTTGCTCCTAGCCACTTACCTATAACTGCTGGATCAAGTTCATAATAAAGGATCCATGTGAATAATGAAAACAAACTTGTAAAAGCCAATCCTTTGGTTTTATTAAAAATAACATTGTTAAATCTAATTGACATCAGCAAAGTTTTGATATCATAGCTAAATCTAGTCTTGGCAATACTGAAAGTAATTAATATGGCTGTTAAATTCAGCAATTGTGTAAAAAGGAAATATCCAATTATGTCATAATTGTTATTTCTAAAAAAGTAGAGAACAGAAACTATTTTAATAAGATTAGCAATTATGTTAGTTCGTTGTACAATAAAATCTTCTAATCTAATTGCAAAAACCATTTGACTCAGCCGTTGAAGCATTGTTACTGGAGTAAAAATAGCTAGTATAAAAAGCAACCTTGAGGCAATATTGAGTTCATTTGTATTAGCCATTTTTTTGATTAGCATCTCAGGAAAGATGCTTAAATACAAAATTGTTGCAGATAATAACAATAAAAACACAATTAGTATGAAATTAGTAAAACCAATCACACGCATTTCTTCAATTCTATTTCCCTTTGCAAAATATTCAGAAGCATATTTTTGCCCTGCACTAACAAAACCCAAGTCAGCATATACAAGAAATGTTGAAATTGAAATGCAAACTGTGTATATTCCATAAATATTAGAATTCGAAGTCAAATACGGTACAACGATAAACATTGATAGGAAATTCAGTACTATGGAAATGAACTGCCAAAAGTATATCTTAATGTAATTAATGCTATAATTCATTTCAATTTAACAATTTGATTCCGTAGCTTAGGACTTTAAATGATGAAAAAAATAATTCAATTATGCCTCTTTTCTTATTCTTACAATAGTTGGGCCTAATTTTAGATTGCTTTGGCTGGGTTACCTACCACTTTTTCATAATCTAGAACGTCTTTAATAACAATTGATCCCGCCCCGATTATTGCCCACTTTCCAATTTTTATATTTTGGATCACAATTGCTCCAGCACCAATTTGCGCCCCTTGACCTACATTTACGTTTCCACAAAGGGTAACATTTGGAGAAATACTAACATAATCATCAATTACACATTCATGTTCAATAACCGCCGCGGTATTGATGATTACATGATTACCAATTTTAGCCTGTGGATTTATAATAACTCCGGCCATAACTACTGTACCATAACCTATTAAGACAGATTTTTGTGATACTATTGCTCGTGGATGAACTGCTGTAATATATTTTATAGACAACGATTCCGAAAGTCGCTTTCTTTTTGAATTTTCACCAATTGCAATAATTGCCATATCATTTTCATTAACATCGGAAGGATTGAATTTAATAATATCAATATTCCCCCATTTTCCGAATTTTCGTTCTTCAACAAAAACAAATGGATGTAGTTTTAGCAAATCTAAAATTTCACTTACAACATGCCCGTGGCCCCCGGCTCCAAAAATTAAATACATTTAATTATAAACTTTAAATCGTTAAAGATTTAGACTACCTATCTTAAAACCTATCCTCTATCGGACACTTGGATTATACGTACTAAATAAATTCTTTACAATTTTAGCACCTGGATTTATCATTTCAATCATAGAAAGCGCTATTTAAACAAAACTAATTTCTGATTGAGTAGCAATATTCACATCTTAATTATTTTAAAGTCTTCCGTCTATTTGATTTCTGTCTAAAATTCCTTTCAAATCATACACTACAGAATTTTCAGATTTTTTCAATTTTTTCAAGTTAATATGACTAAACTCTTTATGAGCAACTGCTATGATTAGTAGATCATAATTTGAAAGAGTTGTAACTAAATTTATCCCATATTCATTCCTTACTTCCTTACTATCCGCATGAGGATCATAAACATCGACATCAAGGCCAAATTGAGCTATTTCTTTATATATTTCTATAACTTTAGTATTTCTAATATCTGGGCAGTTTTCTTTAAATGTAAACCCTAAAATCAAAGTCTTTGAACCTATAATTTTTATGCCTTTTTGTATCAATAATTTTACAACCTTGTTGGCTACAAATAATCCCATACTATCATTAACTCACCTGCCACTAAGAATTACTTGTGGGTGATATCCTAGACTTTCAGCTTTATGTGATAAATAATAAGGATCAACACCAATGCAATGCCCCCCAACTAGTCCTGGCTTATACTTTAAAAAATTCCACTTGGTTGCCGCTGCGTCTAAAACATCATTGGTGTCGATGCCCATCCGATCAAAAATCAAAGCCAATTCATTAACAAATGAAATATTCACATCCCTTTGTGCATTTTCAATTGCTTTTGACGCCTCGGCCACTTTGATACTTGGTGCTTTATGTGTTCCTGCTTCAATAATGCTTAAGTATAATGAATCAATCATTTCTGCAATTTCTGAAGTTGACCCTGAAGTCACTTTTTTAATTTTGGTTAAAGTGTTAACCTTATCACCTGGATTAATTCGTTCAGGTGAATAACCACAGTAAAAATCTTGATTAAACTTCAATCCAGAATGTTGTTCGAGAACTGGAACACAGTCTTCCTCAGTACAACCAGGATAGACTGTAGACTCGTAAATTACAATATCTCCTTTCTTCAAAATCTTACCCAACATTTCAGACGCTTTAAGCAAAGGAGTTAAATCAGGTGCCCTAAACTGGTCAATTGGGGTCGGAACCGTTACTATAAAAACATTATAAGACTTCAGCTCTTCTATGTTTAAGGAGAACGTCAACCCCACTTTATCTGATTCAATGGCCAAATTCATTGCAAACTGCAGTCCTTCTAGATTAGCTTCATTTGTTCGATCTTTACCGTTCTTAAGCTCCTCAATTCTACCATTGTTTATGTCAAAACCTAAAACTTTATATTTTTTCCCAAACTCAATTGCTAATGGCAATCCAACATATCCTAACCCAATTATAGCAATTTGTTTTTCTTGAAGATTCATATATTATTTAATTAATCGATTATAACGCACAAAACTGCGCACATTTAACCTATTTTTCAACCTTTTTCAATAACCCATAAATAAAAAATCAAACATGTAAAGTAATTGATTTTTAACTTATTAACGATTTATGAATATCTGCAAACACTCCAAATTAGTGTGGACCACACTAATCCCGAACTATCCCATTAACTTCATAAAAACCCCAACATCCTTCAACATTTTCTCAGTAAACTCGAAAGGTTGGTATAGGGCTACA
>SYEI01000045.1 GCA_005800865.1 Bacteroidota bacterium
ATGGATTAACGAAAGTTACTCCTGAAGAAGCTGCTAATAAAATGAAAGTTGGTAATTACGAAGATGCTTTAACCGACTATTTACAATTGTTAAATGAAGATTCAAGAAATGAATCCTATAATTACAACGTAGGTGTTTGCTACTTAAATAATAGTATGAATAAAAGTAAGGCAGTGCCTTATTTAGAAATTGTGACTCGTAAAGAAAAACACGATCCTAATGCGGATTACTTATTAGGTAGAGCTTATCAATACGCTAATCGTTTTGATGACGCCGTAATTGCTTTTAAAAAATTTAAAGCTGATGCTAAAGGAACCGTTTTTAATTTAGTAGATGCTGATTTACAAATACAACATTGTATTAATGCTAAAGAGTTAATGAAATTCCCAGTTGATGTGATGTTTCAAAACTTAGGCTCAAATATTAATTCAGAGTACAGCGACTATTATCCCTTTGTAACATCTAACGAAGCATTTTTAATTTATAATACAAAGCGTCCCGAAAAAAATGCTGAGAAAATGGAGAATGGAAATTATAATAACTCCATTTATATTTCGAGAGTAGTAAATGGCGAGTATATGAAAGCAAGTCCGATTGGTGCTCCTATTAATGCTGGTAATGCTGGTATGGAAGTAATTGGCTTAAGCGAAACGGGAGATAATATTTTATTGTACTTACCAGAAGGTTTAGGTAAAGGAAACATTTACATCAGCAAGTTGGATGCACAAGGTATGTATGGCAAGCCAGAAAAATTGGATGCGAAAATTAATGCTGGTGGCGATGAAATTGCTGCTTCTATTTCGTCTGATGGTAACACTTTATATTTTGCGAGTAGTCGTAAAGGCGGTATGGGTGGTACGGATATCTATATCTGTAAAAAACTAGGTAAAAAATGGTCGGAGCCAATGAATGCAGGTAAAGAAATTAATACACCTTATGACGAGGATTTTCCTAATATTTCGCCAGATGGAAAAATTTTATATTTCTCATCAAAAGGTCATACAAGTATGGGAGGTTATGATATTTTTAAATCCAGTTTTGATGAAACAACTAATACTTACACAAGTCCTAAAAATATTGGTTACCCAATCAATACAACCGATGATGATATGAATTTCCGTATTTCTAAAAATGGAAAATATGGTTATATCGCTTCTGCAAAAAATGGCGGACAAGGTGATTTTGATATTTATCGCGTAACGTTTAATGAAGTGGAAAGCGACTACTCTGTTGTTATTGGTGGAATATCTGCTAAAGATGGTTCGGAGATTACTTATAGTGATGTATTTATTTCGGTAAATGATAATATTACGAAAGAGTTAATGGGGAACTATTTACCAAATCCAGCAACAGGTCGTTTTGTGGTTATTTTACCTCCAGGTAAATATCAAATGTTAATTGATGCTCCAGGTTACAAGCCAGTTACAAAAAATATTGAAGTGTTTGATAAGGTATCTTATCAAGCGGAGATTAATATGAATATTGAATTAGCAAAGTAATTTCAACACCTTTTGTACTAAGTGGAATTTTCGTCAAAGTTAATAGAACAAGCAGTCGCTCATTTTTCGAGCTTGCCTGGTGTTGGAAAAAAATCAGCCTTGCGATATGTGTTGCATTTAATTAAGCAAGATGCTCAAGATATTACCAATTTTTCGGATGTGTTAAAAGCCTTAAAGCAAGATTTAAAATTTTGTAAAAACTGCCACACTATTTCCGATCATGATATTTGTGATGTATGTGCTAATCCTATTCGCAACCAACAATTAGTTTGTGTGGTGCAAGATTATAGAGATGTAATGGCTATTGAAAACACTGGTCTTTATAAAGGCGTGTATCATGTACTAGGCGGACTAATCTCTCCAATGGAAGGAATAGGACCAAGTAACTTAACCATTGATTCGTTAGTATCTAAAGTATCAAGACAAGAAGTCACTGAAATTATTTTAGCATTAAACGCAACCATGGAAGGGGAGACAACAAGTTTCTTTATCTTCAAAAAATTAGCGCCATACAATTTAACCTTATCTGCTATTGCTCGTGGTATTGCCGTGGGCGATGAATTAGAATATACCGATGAGGTAACCTTAGGGCGTTCTATTGTCAATCGTATTCCTTATAACAATAGTTTAGCGAGGTAGCACTTCGGCACTTCGACTACGCTCAGTGTCCGAAATTTTCAATTGATAACTTATGGTGGTTGAGCGGAGTCGAAACCACCTTTGAATAATATCAAAATAATTTATGGAATTTTAAAAGAATGGACATCATAATGTAAATCCTAAAAATTTATCTTATGAAATCTCTTTTAATATTTGTGTTCTGCTTAACAATCGTTAAAGCAAACGCAGCAGAAACAGAAAAAACAATCAAATCAAAACCTGAAAAAATTATTGTGTACACACAAGGTGCGCAAGTGCATCGTAATACCTTGGTTAATTTGGTAGCGGGTCAAAATACCATCATTTTTTCAGGATTAGAAAATTGTATCAATGCTTCGGCTATTCAGGCTTCAGGCAATGGCAATTTTATCATTGCTGATATTCAGCACGAAGTACATTACCCAGAATTTGATAAAGCAAAATTAAACGGAGATGTTCGATATAAAAAATTATTAAAACAAGTGAATGATAGCTTACAAGAATTAAATTATTTAATTGAAGATATCACTTATAAATCAGATGCACTTTCTACTGAAAAAAATGTGTTATTGAATTATAGTTTATATAAAGGCCAATCAAAGCGTGATAGCATTGCTTCTTTAAAAGATGGCTTAACTTATTTGAGAGAGAAACTATATAATATCAATACTGAGCAACTAAAATTAAAGCGTGAACGCGAAAAATTAGAAGCGAAAAAAACAATTTTAAATGAACGAATTGTAAATGTGAGTCGTGAATTAACTAATCAAAATAATACTGGTGAAGTGGAGCAGGTAGATTACCGCATTTTAGTTCACGTCATTG
>SYEI01000381.1 GCA_005800865.1 Bacteroidota bacterium
AAGCGGTTAAGGTTTTAAATATTGCTGGTGCTTATTGGAAAGGCGACGAGAAAAACAAAATGTTGACCCGTATTTATGGTATTGCTTTTCCTAAGGATAAAGAACTAAAAGAATATTTAGTTTTATTAGAAGAAGCAAAAAAGCGTGATCACCGTAAGTTAGGTAAGGAATTAGAATTATTTACTTTCTCTGAAAAAGTGGGACTTGGTTTACCATTATGGTTGCCAAAAGGTGCGATGCTACGTGAGCGTTTAATTCAGTTTATGCAAAAGGCGCAAATGAAAGCTGGTTATTTACCTGTTGTTACGCCTCATATCGCTCAAAAGGAATTATACGTTTGTTCAGGACATTACGAAAAATACGGAGCAGATTCATTTCAACCAATTAAAACACCACACGAAGGTGAGGAGTTTTACTTAAAACCAATGAATTGCCCGCATCACTGCGAAATTTATAAATCGTCACCAAAATCTTACAAAGATTTGCCTGTACGTTACGCAGAGTTTGGAACGGTATATCGTTACGAACAAAAAGGAGAATTGCACGGTTTAACTCGTGTGCGTGGTTTTACTCAAGATGATGCGCATTTATTTGTTCGTCCGGATCAAGTAAAAGAAGAATTCTTAAAAGTAATTGATTTAGTGTTATATGTATTTAATGCTTTAGATTTTAAAGATTATACAGCTCAGGTATCATTAAGAGACCCTGAAAATAAAACTAAATACATTGGTTCTGACGAAAATTGGGCTTTAGCAGAACAAGCTATTATTGATTCAGCAGCCGAAAAAGGTTTAAGAACAGTTGTTGAAACTGGTGAGGCAGCTTTTTATGGTCCAAAACTGGATTTTATGGTAAAAGATGCTTTGGGACGTAAATGGCAATTAGGAACTATTCAAGTAGACTACAATTTACCTGAGCGTTTTGAATTGGAATATACAGGCTCGGATAATCAAAAACACCGTCCTGTAATGATTCACAGAGCACCATTTGGAAGTTTAGAACGTTTTATAGCGGTTTTAATTGAACATTGTGGTGGTAATTTCCCACTTTGGTTAACTCCTGATCAATACGCAATTTTACCGATTAGTGAAAAATATAACGATTATGCAAAAAAAGTTTCAGAATTGTTAAATATTTCCGATATTCGCGGCCTTGTTGATGATAGAAACGAAAAAATTGGCAAAAAAATTCGTGATAACGAAGTAAACAAAGTACCGTTTATGTTAGTTGTTGGCGAAAAAGAAGCTGAAGAAGGGACTGTTGCAGTGCGAGAACATGGTAAAGGCGATATAGGTACAATGACTATTGAAGACTTTGCAAAACTCATACAAACAACCATCGACAACGATTTTAAACAAAAAACAATTATTAATTAACTAAAAAGCGGAGGTCACAATTAGCGTTTTTAAGAAACCAATAAACAACAACAACAAGAACACAGGTCCTGT
This sequence comes from Bacteroidota bacterium, assembly GCA_005800865.1. Classification (GTDB taxonomy): domain Bacteria; phylum Bacteroidota; class Bacteroidia; order B-17B0; family Aurantibacillaceae; genus UBA4416. Next base: position 1,449 of record SYEI01000381.1, read on the forward strand.
TAAACCTGGTACTGTTGTGCCTGGAGCTAAACCAGAATTTAAACGTCCTCGTGGATTACGAGAAGGTTTTAAGCGTCCTGGAGTTAGAGAAGAGCAACATCGTATAAATAAAAATATACGTAATACACCACAAGTGCGTGTTGTAGGAGATGATATTGAAGCAGGAGTTTATCCTATAGATGAAGCTATAAAAATGGCTGAAGAATTAGGGGTAGATTTAGTGGAAATTGCTCCAAATGTTGATCCTCCTGTTTGTAAAATTATTGATTACGGTAAGTACTTATACGAGTTAAAAAAGAAAGCAAAAGAAGTAAAAGCAAAAGCATCAAAAGTTGTTGTTAAAGATATTCGTTTTGGTCCACACACGGATGAGCACGATTATCAATTTAAGAAAAACCACGCGATGAAGTTTTTACAAGAAGGAAGTAAAGTAAAAGCCTTTGTGTTTTTTAGAGGTCGTGAGATTGTATTTAAAGAACAAGGAACTATTTTATTATTACGTTTTGCTTCAGAATTAGAAGAGTGGGGGAAAGCAGAGCAGTTGCCTGTTTTAGAAGGTAAAAAAATGCTAATGGTTCTTGCTCCTAAAAAAGTAAGCAAATAAAAGAGAGTACTAACAAATAAATAAATAACGAAAAATGCCAAAAATGAAAACAAACTCTAGTGCAAAGAAGAGATTCTCTGTAACTGGGACCGGCAAAATCAAAAGAAAACATGCTTTCAAAAGTCATATCTTGACTAAGAAAACAACTAAAGGAAAACGTGCGTTAACGAAATCAGGCTTAGTTCATAAGCGTGATACGAATAACATCAAGTTTTTATTAGCAATGTAATCTTTACATTACCCGGTACAAAGGTTATTCAATTAACCAGAAACTACGTTTTAAAAGTGCTAAAAATTAGCCACGTAAAATCAAAAAATTAAAAAGAAATGCCACGTTCAGTCAATCACGTTGCGAGTAGAGCTCGCAGAAAGAAAATCCTAGCTTTAACCAAAGGTTATTGGGGTGCAAGAGGTAATGTTTGGACAATCGCCAAAAATACCTTAGAAAAAGGTTTAACTTACGCTTACCGCGATCGTAAAAACAAAAAACGTACAATGCGTTCATTGTGGATACAACGTATCAATGCAGGTGTTCGTCAATACGGAATGAGTTATTCTGAGTTTATTGGAAAAGTAAACGCTAAAAACATCAACTTAAACCGTAAAGTATTAGCTGATTTAGCAATGAATCATCCTGAAGCTTTTAAAGCAGTTGTTGAGCAAGTAAAATAAAATTTACTTCTTATATAGAATAAAAAAGACAATCCAATTGGGTTGTCTTTTTTTTGTGATTTTATATCATAGGTTGTTTTATTTAATTTCTGTTACCTTAATTTTAATACAAAATTAATATGTTAAAAATTTGATTATTGATAAATTTTGACTTAATTTGAGCATAACCAAATTAAAAAAAACATTATGGGAAAAGTAAAAGGTAAAGTTGTAACAAATGGTGATAATGGTATGTTATCATACACAAATGCATCGGGTGTTAAAGTAGAAGTTAAGTACGATCAACCTTTTTCAGTAGAATTAGGAATTGTTGCAAAAACTAGAGTGTCGTTTGATCTTCTACCTGGGGATTCAATGGCAGTTGCAGTTGTTCCAATTTGCAAAGGAGATATTGTTACAATGGATCCTTTAACTGGTACAGGTACATTAATTGAAACGGAATCAAATGTAACGTATCCGTTCAAACAAAATTATTTAAAAGAGAGTGGTTTTGCTCCTGGACAAACAGTAACTTATACATTAGTAAATGTTAAAGGAGTGCTTTACGCAACTGCTTTAGAAGCTTAATAAGAAGAATGATTAAGATTGCCGCATTTATGCGGCAATCTTTTTTTTATGTACTTGCAAACAAAAAAATATTTTAAAATAAAGCAATTTCTTGTTTTATTTCTTCTCATATCTAACTGTATGTTTTCACAGTTGGATAGCGTGAGCTTAGTGCTTGCTAAAGAAAACAATTCTATAAAAAAAATCGACATTTTACTGGAGGCTAGTAAAACGTATTCTAATTCAGAGTTATCCTTACAATTTTCTAAACAGGCATATTCTCTAGCCATAAAGACTGATGACAAAATCAGTATAGCAAAAGCTGCTGATCAATTAAGTATTGAATTATATAAGGCGGAGCTATTCGACTCGATTCCTTACTATCAAGATATTGCAATAGATAATTTTAAATTAAAAAATAATGTAGATGGATTGTTTAAAGTTTTACTTAAAAAAGCAAAATTTTTAAAAAAAATTAGTAAACCTGAAAAAGCATTTGATGTATATAAAGAATTAATTGATTTAGCAGAAAAATCTGAAAGTACTTTAATGTTGGCAGAGGTTTATGAAAACATGGGGTTACTTTTTTCTAGTATAAATGATATTGAAAAATCTATATCTTATTGTAGTAAAGCGTTACAAATGTACTACAAGATAAAAGATTGGAAAGGTATTTCAAAATGTTATTTGAATCTTGGGAATTCAAATTCATCTAAAGACTATACCGACATGGCGATTGAGTGTTTTGAAAGAGGTTTGGAAATTGATGCCAAATACAATAATAATGAGAAAAAAGCCGAGTTTTTATCAGGAATCGGTACTGTTTATTTTAATCTATCAAATAACGAAAAAGCTCTCTATTTTTATAAAGAAGCATTGAAAGTGCAAGAAATTATGAAACCAAATGAGGTTGTTTTTCTAAAAAACAATATAGCTGTTGTTTTAATGGATTTAGAACGTTACAAGGAAGCTAAGCCATATTTAATAGAAGCTTATTACTCCGCAGATAATGCTAGAACCAAGGCAGATTACGCATTTAATTTAGCTCAAATGTATGAGCAGTTAGGTGATTATAAATCGGCTATTGATTTTATGGATACTTACGTCCGAATAAATGATTCATTAAATAATGCTATTTATACCAAAAATTTATCTGAAACAGAAGCTAAATACCAAAACGAAAAAAGAGAAGAGCAAAATATTTTATTGAGTGAACGATTAAAAAATAAATCATTGCAAATTTATTTTGCACTAGCAGCTATATTATTATTAGTAGGATTAGCGTTTTTTATTTTTAGAGGATTGCGTCAAAAAAACAAAGCTAATATCGCTTTAGCTGATAAAAATAAAATTATAGAAGAAAAAAGTATACTTGTTGAAGAGCAACATAAAGATATAACAGATAGTATAAAATATGCCCAACGTATTCAGCAAGCTATTTTACCACCAGATAAATTATGGAACAATATTTTACCTCAGTCTTTTGTATTCTATCAACCAAAGGATATTTTAAGTGGTGATTTTTATTGGATTGAAGAAACAACTGAGCATATTTTTATTGCAGCTGCAGATTGTACTGGACATGGAGTTCCTGGAGCACTGATGAGTATTGTAAATTATAATTTATTAAACCGAGCGGTATTAGAGCATGGTTTAACCAATGCAGGAGCCATCTTAGATTCTGTAAATAAATATTTAACGTTATCCTTGCATCAAACATATCAGGAATCAGCAGTAAGGGATGGAATGGATGTATCGCTTTGTGTCATTAATAAGAAGACTAAAAAAATGGATTTTGCTGGAGCGTTTAATTCAATCTATTTAATTAGAAATAATGCGATTCAAGAATTTATTCCTGATAAACAGCCTGTAGGTGCGTTTATTGAGGATAATATTAAACCTTTTACAAGTCAATCATTTCAATTGTTGGAAAATGATGTTGTATATATGTTTACGGACGGATATGCTGATCAGTTTGGAGGACCAAAAGGTAAAAAATACAAATACAAACAATTACAACATTTACTTTTATCGTCCTATACTAAACCATTTGATGAACAAAATCAAATATTTAAATCAGCAATTAATGATTGGAAAGGAAGTTTAGAGCAAGTGGATGATATATTGCTATTAGGCTACAAAATTATTTAGCCTAATAATCCTAATATCATTAGCAATGCAATGCTTACCATAAAGATGGTGACAAACCATTTCAAAAATCCTAAAGTTGTTTTCTTTAATAATTTATTACCAATTAATGCACCTGAAAATGCAGCAGCTACAGCCATTAAAATTACGGTTGAATTATTTTGAACGTGGGTAAAATTAAAGGTCATCGCATAAATACTCATTCTTCCTACATCTACAATACAGGCAATAGCAGTACCGGTTGATACAAAAGTTTCTTTACTTAAATTTAATCTTACTAAAAAGGCACTGCGTAAGGCGCCTTGATGTCCGCTAAGCCCCCCGAAAAAACCACTTAGTAAACCACCTACGGTTAATTTACTTTCATTAAAACTTAAGTTTTTGAAATAAGGAATGATTTCAAATAACGAAAAGAAAATAATTAATGCCCCAATTAATACATTAAATAAAGTGATTTGAAAACTGTGGTTGTTTAATTGATAAGAATATAAATGAAGGGTGGGTTCTGACATCCTCTCTAATACCAAAGCTCCTAATAAGGCGGCTATTAATGACGGTATTCCGAATTTCAAAACCACTTTCCAATTAATATGTTTGTAAACTAGTCCAATTTTAAACGCATTATTCAAAAAATGAACAATGGCAGTTAATCCAACA
>SYEI01000382.1 GCA_005800865.1 Bacteroidota bacterium
ACTGCAATGGAATTCCGTGCTAGTGCAGAAGATATTGCAAGAATGTCTCATGCGCATCCAACTTTTGCTGAAGCTATAAAAGAAGCTGCTTTAGATGCTACTGGAAAACGTGCATTGCATATTTAAGTAAGAAATAAAAATTAAAAAATAGAGGCAGGTTAAATTTTTAATCTGCCTCTTTTAATAAATAAAACTATGACGGAAGAATTAGACCCAAAAACATACCCAATTGGTAAAGCGCAAAATCGTGAATTCACCAAAGAAGTTTTATATCAATCTATTTTGATGATTGAATCTGCGCCTTTAAGATTGCGTCAGCGCATTACAACATTAAACGAAGAAGAATTAGAATTAAAATACCGCGAAGGCAGTTGGACAGTTAGACAAATTGTGCATCATGTAGCCGATTCACACATGAATATGTGGATTCGTTTTAAACATGCGCTTACGCAAGATAATCCAACGATTCAACCTTATAACCAAAATGTTTGGGCAGATTCTGCTGATTATAAATCGGCGCCCTTGGAAAGTTCATTGTTAATTTTTGAAGGCGTTCAAATGCGTTTCTCCAATTTATTAAAAACCATGAGCGAGGCTGATTTCAAAAGAACTTACATGCATCCTGAATATAACAAACAATTTGTTTTAGGCGAAGTAGTACAATTATACGCCTGGCATGGCATGCATCATGTAGCACAAATTGAAGGAATTTTTAAGTAAAATTGAAAATCTAAAAACAAAAAATCCTTCTTCGTTAAACGAAGAAGGATTTTTTGTTGAATGATATAGATTTGTTTTTTATTTTAAAAATGTATCTATCGAAAAAATATTAGATACTGGAATATGTTCAATTAAACTTGATAATTGACTTTCGTCTGTTGCTAATATTTCGGTTGCTGGAATAAATTTAATTCTTCCCTCGTGTTCTCCATTTATAATGGTGCCATATTTTCTAATCCCGTTAGTTAATATGATCATTGCTTGCGTTGTATTCATGATTTATTATTTTTATTACTTTTAATTAGGCAAACCTAGTGCCAAAAAGTAATAAAATGATTAAGCTAAGGTTATCAAACTGTAAATGCTTGATTATAATGAGTTAAGCTCGCCTCAAAAATTAAATTTTAACATTTTGGAAGTATTAATGTACTTAATTCAATAACTACTAAATAGGTTTAATAAAATAAAAAAACATAAAAAAGTCCGTTTACCAATAGCAAACGGACTTTTAATTTCATAGAAAGAAGATTACATATGAGAATCTAACTTACCAGCTAAAATATTTTTTGCAGCAACACCAACGTGTTTTTCTACAACTTCTCCATTTTTAAAGAATAATAATGTAGGAATGTTTCTGATGCCGTATTTTGCAGAGATACCTGAGTTGTTATCTACGTTTACTTTACCAATAACCGCTTTTCCAGCATATTCTGAAGATAATTCTTCAACTACTGGCCCAACCATGCGGCAAGGACCACACCACTCTGCCCAAAAATCTACTAATACTGGTTTGTCTGATTTTAATACTAATTCTTCGAAGTTAGCGTCTGTTATTTCTAATGCCATTTTATTTTTTGTTTTAGGTTTATATTTTTTTGAATTACTAAATTAACTCTGTTACACCCAATAATCAAACTTTAAACCAAATAGTTTTCCATGCCTTTTTGACATTATTTGAGTAAAGTCACATGGCCAATCATACTATGTTTTTCACTTAAAACGTCTGTTACCTGAGCTTTCCACACATAAACCTCTTGTTTTGTTGATTCAAAATCACCTTTTCCTTTAATACTGCCATCCCAAGCATTGTTTATGTCATCAGTTTCAAAAACCAAAGCACCCCATCTATCAAATACTTGCATTTTAAAAGTTGCAATACCTACTCCAACTGCTTTAAAACCATCATTAGTTCCATCGCTATTTGGTGTAAAAGCATTTGGCACATAAATTACATACGCTGGTTTAATTTCTATTTGTTTGATAATGGAATCTCTGCAACCATAAGAATTAACGGCAACCTGCATAATTGACACTGTTTTTGCCACATCTGTATCAAAAGTGTAATTAAAATTAGGTGTATTTCTTATGGTACCATCATTAAAAATGTATTTAATAGTACTTGCTCCAATCGATCTGTCTTCCACTTCTATCATTGGCGTGGTGATTTCTACCTCTTCTGGTGTCACATTAAAATCAGCAACTGGAATTGGATATACATTTACCAAACTTGGCATGGTGGAACTGCTTACACAACCGCTATCTGACACTACTTTTAAAATCACATTATAATTTCCAGTTGAGTAGCAGTGTGTGGGATTTTGAGAGTAATCAGGATTACTATTATCTCCAAAAATCCATTGATGTGTCACGATGTTTCCACTTCCAATAGTTGAGTTGTTGATGAACTGAACACATAAACTTGGGCAGCCCGTATTATTTTGTGCTGCAAATAAAGCAGATGGTGTAGCGTTTACATATGCTGATTTAATAATACTATTAGTACAACCATATTGTGTTTGCACTTCTAGTTTTACGCCATAGTTTCCAGATTGTAAATAAATGTATTGAGGATTTTGTTGATTATTGTCTATCAAATTATCTCCGTTAAAATCCCATGCATACGATGTAATTGTGCCGTCGCTGCTCGTTGCCAGGCCTGTAAAATGAGAACTTGCAGGCATACAAGTAGATGGTACAGAAAAATTAGCCGTAGGATTATAGTGCACCACTACTGGGTTTAAATTTTGATTAACACAACTGTTATTTGAAATTGCCATTAATCGGGTTTGTTGTGTGCCAGCAGTAGGGTAAATATGACTTGGATTAGCCGTTGAATCATCTATCGTTCCATTGTTTTCAAAATCCCAACGGTATTTAATAATATTACCACTAGCAATACTACTTTGATTACTAAACTGAGTTGCTTGATTTAAACAGGTAGTAGTTGATTGAAAATTAACCACTGGTTTTGGATGTACCGTTACTAGTTGTGAAACAGAATTTACACAACCGAAATTACTAGAAGTAATTAATGTAACATTAAAACTTCCAAAGCCATTATATAGATGAGAAGGATTAGCAAATAAAGAAGATGTATTGTCGCCAAAAGCCCATTGGTTATTTACAATTTGGCCACTTGCAATGGTTGATTGATTTGTAAATGTCATTTGAGTTCCTTCACAAACTGGAGAAGCATTAAATTGCGCATTAGGATTTGCATAAACCGTAACAACTAATGTACGAGTTGCTGAACAATTTAAATTGGAGATAGCCATCAACTGTGTTGTGTAAGTTCCAGGATTACTAAATATGGTACTTCCTGTTTGATTTGTATTATCAGGTGTTCCATCTGATGTGTAATCCCAAATATAATTTGAAATACTTCCACTTACAATGGACGAAGTATTTACATAATTAGTTGCATTACCTTCACAAACATTATTGGCTGTAAACATCACATTTGGCAATGGATTCACGGTAACTTGTTGTGAGATGCTATTGCTACAATTTGAATTGGTAGTAATATTTAAAGTTACATTATAAGTTCCTGCATTAGCATATTGATGTGTTGGCTGATTTAATAAGGATTGTGCGCCATCACCAAATTGCCAAGTCGTATTGGTTATAAAACCTGTAGTAACCGTTGAGGAATTAGTGAAACTTGTTTGTCCATATAAACACACATTGTTAGCTACAAAAGCTGCTGTTGGCAAAGGACTAATCGTTACGGGAACAATAGCAGTATCTCTGCAACCCATATTACTTGTTACAATTAACTGTGCATTATAAGTTCCATTGTTAATGTAATTGTTTAATCCATTTTGCGTATTAGAGGTATTACCATCTCCGTATGTCCAATTGTTGGAAGTGATACTTCCACTAGTGATATTACTTGTATTTATAAAACCAATGGTGTGAGTACAAGCAGAAGGTTGTACTGAAATAAAATTTGCATTTGGTTTTGGGAACTCCGTTAACAAATAAGTCATGGTTGGGCCGGGACAACCAGTTACAGTGGTTAAATTTAATGTATAAAAACCAGGAGTTCCTGTTGTTAATAATTGCCCTATTGCTGGAGTTCCATTTGGTAATATCCAATTATAAGTTGCAAACCCAACAGGTGCTACTAGTTGAATAGTTGAACCTTGACACAAAATATTGTTTTGAGTAATATTAAAGTTAGAGCAACTTCCGTCGATATAAGCGTAAGCATAATGTCCGCCTAACGAACAATCTTGTGTTGTAAATCTAATAGTAACATCTTGACCTATGTAATTAGTTAAATCAACGCTAACATTTGTCCAAGGTTTGTATACTACATTAGCGCAATTTGCAGAATTAACGAAGCCTGGAATATTTTGTCCAGCAGCTACATTATAATAGGTACAAGGAATTTGCATGCCATTAGAATCTAACATTTCGATTTCAAATTTTGGTTGATCTGCTGTTGCGTGCCCAGGATCTTGAAAAACAACTGCATAGCGATAGGTGAAATTTGCATTAGCCGATGTCACACTAAATGTTTGTTCTAATCTATCAGCAATACCACCCGTGCCGTTGTTTCCTAATCTCACAGAAAAGTTGCCACCTGCCGAAACAACTGGAAATCCTGCGCAAGCATCAAGACCTGCGCCAGATGTAACTAATTGAGCACCGCCAGCATTTTGGCAACAACCCAATGCATTGTATAATGGATTATAGCCTGTTGAAGTTGTCCAACCGTTTAGATTTCCAGATTCGAAATCAATGTTAGTACAGGCTTGTTGTGGAGTGTTTGGTTGACCTGAGAGACGTTGAGGAGAGAAGTACGTCTCGCGAATATAATCTCGCTGATGAGCATAAATGAATTCAGGCAAATCATTTACGGATGTGTGATGAGACCAATAAAAATTAGTCCATTGTTTTGTATTAAAGTTGGCTAAACTGTCAATCGGAGATACAGAAGTGACGTTTTGCCCGTTTGCTGGCGAGTGCAGAAGAACAGCCAACAAAACTGCGGTTAGTAAATAAGTTTTCATGGGATGTAGGTTTTGAAATGTTTGTAAATGATTTCATGTTTTTTATTTTTAAAATTTAATGAAAGCTATAAAAGCTTAATAATCTTGGTTTTGTGAACTTCTATTATATTGTACGATAAGATTTTCTAAAAGTTTTAGTTTTAGTCTGTTTTTTTTCAACTATTATCTAATTTTTATATCTTTAGATCAAAATAATATACTATGGAAGAAAATAATATGTCCAATCAAGGAACTCAACAAGGACAAAATATAAATCAACAGTTCAGCAATCAAATGGGGCAAATAGCATTACCTAATTCTGCTGGTATTTTAACTTTAGGAATTATCTCCATTGCATTGTGCTGGTGTTATGGCTTTATAGCTCTAACTTGCGGAATTATTGCTTTGGTTTTAGGTAATAAAGCAATGGCTGTATATAAAGCAAACCCAAGTAACTACACTCTATCTTCTTATAATAACGCAAAAGCAGGTAGAATTTGTGCTATTATTGGCTTGTGTTTATCAGCATTGATGTTAATTTATATCATTGTTGTATTTGCATTTATTGGCGCAGCATTTACAGCTTTACCATGGGAAATGATGGGCAGACATTAATAAAAATAAAATTATTTAAAAATGTCTTTGATAATATCAAAGACATTTTTTATTTAACCTAAAATGATAGACTGGCTCGAACAACATTTATCTCCTTGTTTTTTCAAATCACACTTCAATATGGAGTGCCCCGGATGTGGCATGCAAAGAAGTTTAATTGCTTTATTAAAAGGAGATGTTTTAGAGTCGTTGCACTATCACGTTGCTTTAATCCCTTTTATTATTACCATCAGTTTACTAATCGTACAATTAATTATTAAACACGAAAAAGGTGGAAAATGGGTGATGTGGTCTTTTATAGGAACTACAGGCATAACAATTGTTCA
>SYEI01000383.1 GCA_005800865.1 Bacteroidota bacterium
ATCGGGATAATAATATTGGTAGCATTCACATTTTTTATTTTTAAAAGTTTAAAAAAACAACGTAAAACCAACCATGTCATTTCTCTTCAAAAACGGGAGGTAGAAATTAAGAGCCACGAAATAGAAAAGCAAAAACACGTTATTGAAGAACATCAAAAAGAAACTATTGATAGTATAAATTATGCCAAACGAATTCAATACGCATTATTGGCTAATGCAAAAATGTTAGAACGAAATTTGAAAGAACATTTCGTGTTATTTAATCCAAAAGATATTGTTAGTGGTGATTTTTATTGGGCTGCAGAACACAATGATAAATTTTATTTAGCTGTTTGCGATAGTACTGGTCATGGTGTTCCTGGCGCCTTTATGAGTTTGCTAAATATTGGATTTTTAAGTGAAGCGATTAAAGAAAAAAATATTGTGGAGCCCCATAAAGTATTAAATTATGTAAGAACCTGTTTAATTGAAAGTATAGGAAATGATGGGCAGCAAGATGGCATGGATGCTATTTTAATTTGTTTGGATAAAAAGTCAACTAGCATTACTTATGCTGCAGCAAATAATGAACCTATTTTAATTAGAGACAATCAAATTATTGAGTTGTATAAAGATAAAATGCCAGTTGGTAAAGGTGAAAAAACAGATAGTTTCACTTTGCAATCTCTAGAAGTTCAAACTGGTGATTCACTTTATTTATACACAGATGGATATGCGGACCAATTTGGAGGGGAAAAGGGTAAGAAGTTTAAGTATAAACAATTAAACGAATTATTGCTATCTAACTCAAATATGGACTCCATAGCACAAAAAGACATCCTAATAGAAAAATTTGTTAGTTGGAAAGGGGATTTGGAACAAGTGGATGATGTATTGATTATTGGTATTAAAATGTAGTGTTTTTAGGCATTTTATGCTAAAAAATCCTCAAAATAAGCCATAAAAAAGGTATCTTTGGCGCCGTGTTAAATCAATTCTTTATATTATTTCTTTCTTTTGGTATTACTGATGCCATTGATATTCTTTTGGTAGCAATTATGCTTTACCAATTGTATAAAATGGTAAAGGGAACCGCCGCAGTTAATGTATTTATTGGCTTAGCTTTAATTTATATTGTTTGGATTATTGTTCGTGCCTTTGAGCTTAAATTATTGGGTTCTATTTTAGGTAAATTTATTAATGTTGGAGTTATTGCCGTAATGGTTGTTTTCCAGCAAGAGATTAGAAAATTTTTATTATACATTGGTTCAAATGAATTTATAAAGAATAGAAATTGGAAATCTATTTTTTCATTTTCAAATCATTCTGCTGTCGCCTCTCGATTTATATTAGATGCCGATTCTGTTATTAATGCCTGCTTTAACATGAGTGAGTCTAAAACTGGCGCTTTAATTATTGTTTCTCGTAAATCTGATTTAAAATTTTATGTTAATACAGGAGAAATGGTTGACTCTGCTTTAACGGATAAAATGCTCGAAAATATTTTTTATAAAAACAGTCCTATGCATGATGGCGCCGTTATTATAAAAGATAATCGTATCATAGCGGCACGTTGTGTATTACCTGTAACTGAAAATGAAAATTTTCCATCTCATTTTGGAATGCGACATAGAGCGGCAGTTGGTTTAACAGAAACAACGGATGCCATAGCAATTACAGTGTCAGAACAAACAGGTAATGTATCACTGACAGTGAATGGTGAAATAAATTCTAATTTAAATAGAGATAAGTTAAGGTATCTAATTGAAAAAAATCTTAAAAATTAAAACAAAAATAAATATCTTTGCGCTCTTTGCTTAATCTTTGCGCTCTTTGTGATTAAAACAAATAAATAGTAATGAATCTTCTTTCAGTAAATCAATTAAGTAAAAGTTTTGGCGACAAAAAATTATTTCAAAATATTAATTTCGGAATTAACTATGGCGATAAAGTAGCACTCATCGCAAAAAATGGTTCTGGTAAATCTACTTTATTCAAAATTTTACAAGGCATCGAAATCCCAGATAGTGGAGATATTGCTTTCCGTAAAGAGTTACGTATTTCTTTTTTAAGTCAAGAACCTAATTTAGATGATAATCATACAATTGAACAAGCTATTTATGCTGGCGATAGCGAAATGGTTAAAACCGCTATTGATTATACACATTTAGTAGAAACGCATTACGCTAATCCAACTGAAAAAACAGAAAATCAATTAGACATCTTAACTAATAAGATGAATGATTTGGAGGCATGGAATGTGGAGACACAAATCATGTTAGTGTGTGCTAATTTAGGATTGAATGATTTAACTCAAAAAGTTAGTACCCTAAGTGGTGGACAGAAAAAACGTTTGGCTCTTGCTCAAGTTATTTTAAATGAACCTGATTTATTAATCATGGATGAGCCTACCAATCACTTAGATGTTACTGTGATTGAGTGGTTGGAAGAATATTTACGAAGCTATAAAAAAAGTATTTTATTAGTAACTCATGATCGTTATTTTTTAGATGAAGTGTGCGATCGTATTATTGAAATTGATGATCATCAATTATTTGAATACAAAGGTAAGTTTGATTACTACATGGAGAAGAAAGCGGAACGCATGATGATGCAAGCTTCCGAATTAGAAAAAGCAAAAAACTTATACCGCCGTGAGTTAGAATGGGTTCGTAAACAACCACGTGCACGTACTGTTAAATCAAAATCACGTGTGGATGCCTTTGCAGATGTAGAAGCAAAAGCACGTAAAAAAAGCGTAGATAAAAAAATTGAATTAAGCGTAAAGGTCGAGCGCATCGGAAGTAAAATTATTGAAGTACGAAATTTGAAGAAGGCTTTCGGCGAAAAGAAAATTTTAGAACCATTTACATACACTTTTATCAAAGGTGAGAAAATTGGAATTGTTGGTCCAAATGGAATAGGCAAGAGTACCTTTATTAATATGTTGCAAGGTATTGAGCCGCCTGATGCTGGGACTGTAACAGTTGGAGATACAATTGTATTTGGATACTATTCTCAAAAAGGCATTCAAGTGGCGGATGACAAACGTGTAATTGAAGTAGTAAAAGATATCGCTGAGTTTATTCCTTTAGCAAATGGAACTTCTTTAAGTGCATCAGGATTGTTAACCCGTTTTAACTTTGCTCCCGAAGTTCAATACGGACATGTGAGTAAATTAAGCGGAGGAGAAAAACGTCGTTTGTATCTACTAACGGTATTAGTTCGTAATCCAAATTTTTTAATTCTGGATGAACCTACAAATGATTTAGATATTATTACATTGCAAACACTTGAGCAGTTCTTATTAGACTTTCAAGGCTGTGTGTTAATTGTTTCACATGATCGTTATTTCTTAGACAGGTTAGTAGATCACGTTTTTGCTTTTGAAGGTAATGGTGTTGTAAAAGATTTCCCAGGTAACTATAGCGAATACCGTCAGTGGAAATATGACTCGGAAGATGAAGCAGAAGAACTAGCAAAAGAGCAAAAATTAAAAGAAATTATTTCGGCTAATGATTCTGTGGTTGAGCAACCGGTTAAGCAAGTTGCAGAAACTATTGTTTCCGAAAAAAAGAAATTATCATATAAAGAGCAAAAAGAATTAGAATCTCTTGATGTTGAGTTGCCTCAATTAGAGACTAAGAAATTAGAAATAGAAACGTTATTAGCTAGTGGAATTTCTGATGTTAAAGAAATAGAAAAATTATCAAAACAGTTTACATTTATTTCTTCGCAAATTGATGAAAAAACAATGCGTTGGTTAGAGTTACAAGATTAATGGTGATGATTATGGAAAATAAAAAAGCCCTTAGTTTTTACTAAGGGCTTTTTGTTTGAGTTTATTAAAAATTACTCAGCAATAACTTCAAAGTTAATTGTTGCAGAAATTTCTTTGAATAAACGAACCTTAGCAGAGTAAGTTCCTAATGCTTTAATAGCATCTTCGTTCATTTCAATGTTTTTACGTTCAACTTCATAACCAGCTTTTTTCAATGCATCTGCTAATTGAATGTTTGTTACCGAACCAAAAATCTTTCCAGATTCTCCAGCTTTAGCACCAACTTTCACAGTTACATCAGCAAATTTAGCTGCCATTGCAGTTGCTTCGTTACGTAATTTTTGTTCTTTAAATGAGCTTTGTTTAATTTCTTCCGCTTGCATTTTTTTGTTGCTTTCTGTAGCTAACACTGCAATGCGTTGAGGAATTAAAAAGTTACGACCGTAGCCATTTTTAACTTTTACAATGTCATTTTTATATCCTAACCCTTTAAGGTCTTGTTTTAATATAACTTCCATGTTGTTTTTTCCTCTTTAAATTATTTTAAACCATCTGCTAAATAAGGCATTAAAGCAATGTGACGCGCACGTTTAACTGCTTGAGATACCTTACGTTGAAATTTCAATGAAGTTCCAGTTAAACGACGAGGCAATAACTTACCTTGCTCATTCACGAACTTTAATAAAAAGTCAGCGTCTTTGTAATCAATATATTTAATACCTAACTTTTTAAAGCGACAGTATTTTTTCTTTTTAGCCTCAACTGTAGGAGGGTTTAAAAAGCGTACTTCATTTTTTGCCATTTTGTAATTTCTTTTTTGGAGTTAATAATTAAGCTTCTGCTTTTTTAGTTGTTTTTGCAGCTTTTGCTTCACCTTGTCTACCACGTCTTTTATCTGCCCAAGTTGCACCATGTTTTTCCAATGCAATCGTTAAGAAACGTAAAATACGTTCGTCACGTTTAAATTGTAATTCCAATTCTGCAATCTCAGTTCCTTTTCCAGAAAAATCAACTAAGTGGTAAAAACCAGTTGTTTTCTTTTGAATAGGGTAAGCCAATTTTTTTAGGCCCCAGTTTTCTCTGTGATTAATTTTCGCTCCCAAATCCGTTAGGATTTTTTCAAACTTTTTTGCGGCCTCCTTTGCCTGATCATCAGACAAAACGGGAGTTAAAATGAAGACCGTCTCATAGCGTTTTTCCATTATTATTTATTTTAAATTAGGGCTGCAAATATAGGCTAATTATTTGATTCTGACGCTTTTTAACTAAAAAAAGCGCCAAATAATTATATTTAATGCCGAAAATGTATTTTGTATATTATTAATCAATTGACAATCAAGTATTTAATGCCTTTATTGATTTCAATGAAATTGACCTTTATTTATAAAACACAAGGTTATTTTGCCTCGTTTTCTTGAAATGTGTGGTTTTATATATTTGCTACTTTAGTAAAAAAAAGGTGTTGAAAAATACATGGATACTAATTAATTGGCTAGGCATTATAACAGTATCTTTTGGAAGTTATAAACTCATGCAATTTTTTATTTCCATACTCCTTACGTTAAAATTTATAACGGCTCCTCCTGATAGTAATTTGGTTTTTAATTCTTCTTTTGATTTAAGACAAGATGTTATTTCGGTTCCTAATTTTAAAACAAAAGAAAAAATGGACTTTGTATTTAATATGCAAGTCTACCAATTAGGTTGTGATACAATGCCAAACGTAAAATTTTGGAGAAGTATTATGAATTTACACAAAGATTCTGCTTTATTTAATACACCACATACTCGTAATGTTTTAAGTAAGCAACATATTAGAGATTGGGAAAGTAAAGATATTGTCAAAAAATCATGTTATAAAGATAGCCTCCGAAATTGGTATTGTTTAGATGATTCTGCTCGAATCTTATTAACTAACGGTAAAAGTTTTTTTTATGATTTTGAAAAGGCCTCTGCTAATTTTCATAAAGGAATTAATGATTTTATTGCCAATGGAGTTGATCCTTGGTACGCACAGGCTATTTTAATGATTGAAAGCCCCAATAAGTTGCAAAAATCAAACGCTGGCGCTTACGGTTCTTTTCAGTTAATGAAAGATGTAGCGCGTTTGTTTGGCTTAAAAGTGAATAAAAGTATTGATGAGCGGGCTGATTTTGATAGATCAGCTTATGCAGCATCGAGTTTGATAAAAAAGATATGTATTCCCAAAACGAAAGAGATATTGGATTCCTTGGGTATCACAAACTACAAAGAAAATGAATTATGGTTTAGATTATTGGTGATGCATTCCTATCATGCTGGTGCTGGTAATGTAAAAAAGGCATTGTTTAGTTTTAAACCAACAAAGGGTGATATGAATTTAATTTATACGCTTTGGCATACAGAAACCAAACATTTTAAATCAGCTTCACAAAATTATTCGCAATTAGTACTCGCAGCTCTGCTTGAAGTAAACGAGAAATTTGGATTAGCACCAAATCAACTCATTATTGATCCAAAAGTCAAGGAAAGTGCTCTGAGATAGCCTTTTAGCAAAACATCAATATCTTCAAAAAATGTATTTTTTTTGGAAAATGTGTTTTATTTGATTTTTATTTTACATTTAGCTAATCAAAAACTGTACTTATGAGAATTTTAATCATCGAAGACGAAAAATCATTACGCGAAGACGTGGTTGATTATTTAACAGAAAATGGCTACAAATGCGATTTTGCAACGACAATTAAAAGTGCCATGCAAAAATTAAACGATATTGTTTATAGCTGTGCTTTGGTAGATGTTGGATTGCCAGATGGTTCAGGAATTGAAGTGGTGGAGTATATTAAAAAAAATAACCCTGAAATGGGAGTTATAATCGTTACCGCTAAAAATGCTTTGGAAGATAAATTAGAGGGATTGAAAATTGGAGCAGATGATTATTTAACTAAACCATTCCATTTATCTGAGCTAAGTGCTCGAATTTACTCTGTTTTACGTAGAAGAAATTTTGGTGGAAAAAACACCTTGTCTTTTGATGGATTAGAGATTGATACTACCGAGAAAAAAGTAATTGCAAACGGAAATCAATTGCAGTTAACTAAAAAAGAATACGAAATATTAGTTTATTTAGCTAGTAACCCAACCCATTTGATTACTAAAGAAGCTTTAGCGGATGCCATTTGGGGCGATAAAGCAGATATGGCGACCTCTTTTGACTTTGTTTATAGTCAAATTAAAAACCTAAAGAAAAAATTGAATGAAGCTGATTTAAAAAATTACATTAAAGTAGTTTACGGAATGGGCTATAAGTTCAAAGATTAATTCTTATTGAGTTTATTAAGTTTTATGTTTTAAATTTGTTTTATCAAGCAATTTGATAGAATTTAATAAACTATTAGTGAAACTTCTTACCAAAACAAATATCTATTCCTCTATCACAACAATATTGTTGTTTGCTATTGGTATTTTTATTGTGTACGAAGTTATTTTTGCTAAGCTAGATAAGGAAGCCGATAATCAGTTACTTACAACAAAAGCACAAATTATTAAAAGTCTGAAAGATGGAATTTCTCCCAAGGAATTCATGTCTAATATTGGCCAAAAAATTTATGTTCGAAAAATTGCAAAGCAAACCATATTTGATAATAAGTTCATTGAATACACGGGTAAGAAATTTGAAGAAGAAATAACAGGCGTTGATCTTAATGATTCTCGAGTTATGCAACGAGAGTTACTATTTCAAACTACTATTGATAGTCAGGCATACGAAGCTACTGTTTGTATTTCATTAACAGAAGGAAAACTAATTGGTGAATACATTAGCGGTGTTGTATTAATCTTCTTAGTCTTATCATTCGTGATATTATTTTTATTAAACAGATATATTTCAGATTTTTTATGGTCGCCTTTTAATGACACGCTTTCAAAAATAAAAAGTTGGAACATTAAAAAGCAAGATAAATTAAATTTTAGAAACACAGATATTGATGAGTTTCATTTATTGAATGACACCCTCAGAGACTTAACTTATCAAATTCAATCTGATTACCACAACCTAAAAGAGTTTACAGAAAATGTATCTCATGAAGCACAAACACCTTTATCGATTATTAGTACAAAAATTGAGTTGTTGATGCAGGAAACAAACTATAGTGAGCGCCAGCATAAATTATTAGTTCAAACTTATAACGCCACTCAACGTTTATATAAATTAAACGAAGGTTTAATTTTATTGACTAGAATTGAAAACAAACAATTTGTTGAAACAAAAACTATCAATTTAAATCAAGAAATTGATGAAAAAATGGAAGTCCTCGACGATTTTATTGAAGCCAAACAGATTAAAATCGAAAAGATTTTTAATTCACAAATAACGAAAGATATTAATCCAATATTGCTAACTATTTTATTAAACAATTTATTTATTAATGCCATTAAATATAATCTAGAGGAAAATGGGGTCATTAGAGTTGTTGTAAATGAGGATTCGTTTTCTGTTGAGAATACCAGCTTTAAAGATAAAATTGACAAACAATTTTTGTTTGAACGATTTAATAAAAATTCCATCTCTGGGTCATTAGGACTTGGATTATCTTTAATTAAAAAAATTGTTGATTTTTATAATTGGCATGTTACCTATTCATGTAAGGATGGAGTACACAAATTTAAAATTTATATGTAGTTTCGTTCTCCAATTTATAATGACATGACTTCATCTATCTGGCATAAAGAGCCAAACATTATCGAAATAAATTCTTTAAATAAAAACACACTTGGCCAAAATCTAGGGATAGAGTTTATTGAAGTTGGTTCTGATTTTTTAGTGGCAACTATGCCAGTTGACGAACGTACTAAGCAACCTTTTGGTTTATTGCATGGTGGAGCAAGTGTTGCATTAGCAGAAACATTAGGTAGCGTCGCTTCTTTATTGGTTGTAAATAGCGACGTATTTATTGGCGTTGGAGTAGAAATTAATGCTAATCACATTAAAGCCGTATTAAGTGGAAAAGTAAAAGGGGTTTGCACTCCATTAAACGTGTCCGGTAAAAATCATGTATGGGATATTAAAATTTATAACGATGCTAATGAATTAACTTGTGTGTCGAGATTTACATGTACTATTATTCCTAAAAGTAAATTTGTTAATGCTTAGATATTCTCTTTTTACAGTTATTCTTTTTTTTAAATTTTTGGTATCAGCTCAAGGCAATTTAACGCCCGGCTTCGATGCTAAAGAATTTTTAGATGTCTTGCATTTAGAATGGGCACACCAAGATAGCGGAAGTAGATATGCACCTAAAACTATTCCTCAAAATTATAACCGCGTTTATCGTTCGCCTGAAGTTGGTTTAAAAAATAAGGTTGATTTCTGGATGCGTAACGATTCGGTTGGTGTTATTTGTTTGAGGTATACCGTTGGAGGAACAAGTTGGCTCGAAAATTTTTATAGTGGATTAATAAAAGCCAAAGGCTCTTTAAAATTAAATGATAGTACAAATTTTAATTACATTTTTTCTCATGATGAAAAAGCATTAGTGCATCATGGCTGGACAATTGGCATTGCTCATTTAGCACCTTTAGTAACTAAAACTATAAACGAGTATTATAAAAAAGGAGTTAAAGAATTTATTATTGTTGGTCACAGTCAAGGTGCGGCTTTATCTTTTTTAATGCGTTCATATTTGCAATATGCCCCCGAATCAGTTGTGCCAAAAGATATCGCCTACAAAGTATATTGTAGTGCCGCGCCAAAGCCTGGCAATTTATTTTATGCTTATGATTTTGATTTTATTACTCGTAATGGTTGGGCTTATCGTATTGTAAATTCAAACGATTGGGTGCCCGAAACTCCCTTTACAATTCAAGCCATCCAAGATTTACATCCTACGAATCCTTTTTCTAAACGAAAAGAAATAATGCATCGTAGAGTGAAAAACCCATTAATTCGTGGTTACGTTAATCATGCGGTAAATGATATGCAGGGTGCAACACAAAAAACAAATAGGAAGTATAAAAAGTACCTCACCAAACGCATCAACAAGTTCATTAAAAAATCGCTGAAAGACTATCAATCCCCAACTATTGAAAAAAGTAATTTTTATATGCCAGCAGGTATTCCCATTATTTTACAGCCTGATAGTACTTATAACGAAAAGTTTAAATATGATGGAGAAAATGTGTTCTTGCACCACATGTTTGAGCCTTATATTTATCTAACTGAACTTCATTATTTAAAAAAATAATAGGTTTTATCCCCCAATTTTAGCCAGTTAACCATTTAAAAGGTCGTTTATCTAAAATCTATGGTTTGTTTAGCAATTTCTGTTAAATTAGTCCCCGATTTTAAACTAAACAATTATAACTTCGTTATGAAAAAACTCGTACTATCTTTTTTATTCCTATCCTTTTTATTTCAACCAATTGCTAAAGCCGATGAAGGTATGTGGTTGCCTATGTTATTAGGCGAACAAGTGTATGCCGACATGGTAAAAAAAGGCTTAAAAGTTTCTAAAGAACAATTATACAGCATGAACCAAGCCTGTATTAAAGATGCCATTATTATTTTTGGCGGTGGTTGCACAGGCGAAATTGTAAGTAAAGAAGGATTAATTTTCACTAATCACCACTGTGGTTATGGCGCTATTGCAGCTGCAAGTACAGTAGATCATAACTATTTAAGAGATGGTTTTTGGTCAAAATCTAAATCAGAAGAAATTTATGCGCCAGGCGTTCATGCACAGTTTTTAATGAAAATTGTGGACGTTACCGATAAAGTAAACGAAAAATTAAAAGACATTCCTGCCTTAGAGTTAACTCAAAAATTGCCTGGTATTTTAGCTGAGATGGCTACTAAAGAAACTGAAGGTTCTGGTTACGAAGGTCGTATTGCTTCAATGTTTAAAGCAAATCAATTTTTATTATTTGTTTACGAGCGTTATAAAGATGTGCGTTTAGTGGGTACACCTCCTGAGAGTATTGGAAAATTTGGTGGAGATACAGATAACTGGGAATGGCCTCGTCACACAGGTGATTTTTCTATCTTCCGTGTTTACACAAATAAAGAAGGAAAAGCAGCAGATTATGCAGCTGATAATGTTCCTTTAAAATCAAAATATTCTTTACCAGTTTCTATCAAAGGAGTTAAAGATGGTGATTACACCATGATTTGGGGTTATCCAGGCGGAACAAATCGTTACGAAACATCTTATGGAGTAAAATTAAAAACAGATATCGAAAATCCTTCTTTAGTAGATTTACGCGACCAACGTTTGAAATACATGTTGGAAGAAATGAAAAAAGATCCTGCAGTAAAAATTCAATTAGCTGGTAACTATGCTCAAATTGCAAATTACTGGAAATTTTTTGATGGAGAATCTAAACAGTTATTGAAATTTAAAACTTTTGAGGAAAAACAAGCAAACGAAGCGGCTTTTTTAACTTGGGCTAAAGGGAAACCAGAATACGAAAATGTATTTAATGAGTATAGCAAAATGTATGATGCTTGGCGTCCTTATGCTAAACAACGTGTTTATATGACAGAAGGCATCTTCGGCTCCCCATTAATTGCTTTTGCTTCTTCTCTTCAAAGATTAGATGCTACATTGAGCAAAAAAGATGTTACTAAAGAAGAGATTGCTAAAGTTGCAGAAGCAGTTAAAACCGCTCGTACGAATTTTATCAAGGCCGAAAATGTAGTGTCTGATAAGAATATTTTAGGATTTGTTACTCAAGCGTTTTATAATGCTATTGATGCTGCTCAACATCCTGCAGGTTTTTATGCAATGATTAATTCAAAGTTTGGCGATTTAAAATCAAAAGCAACTTATGACGCATTTTCTAATTATGTATTTACAAATACTGCATTTTTAGATAACGCTAAATGGGATGCAATGATTGCTAATCCTGATACTGCCACTTTACATAAAGATCCAGCTTTTATGATGGCAAATGCATTTAATACAAACTTCAATTCTAAGTATGCTAAATTATTTGCAGATTTTAATGCTCAAAACTTTGTATTAGGTAAAGCTTATTTAAAAGGAGTTTTAGAAATGAATAAGGGTAAAAAAATGTACCCAGATGCAAACTTTACGATGCGCGTGAGTTATGGTAAAGTTGGATCATATTCACCTAAAGACGCTGTAAAATATAGTCACATTTGTACCTTATCTGGTATTTTAGAGAAATACAAACCAGGTGATTACGAATTTGATGCTCCAGTAA
>SYEI01000384.1 GCA_005800865.1 Bacteroidota bacterium
AAAGCATTGTGAACCTGTAATTCTAATTCTTGGTCATTCGAGGAATTTAAAATGACACCGACTTCATTTGTACCATCATTGGCAATTAAAATATTTCCATTCGCATCATTACATGAAGCAATGGAAATAACGTTCGATACGCTTTTCGTTCCATGATTATCAGTTGTTGTTAATCTGAAATAAGTAACATCAGAAACAGAGTTAGTAATAAATTTATAACAGTGCTTACTGGTAGTTGTGCCATTACCAAATACTTGTCCAACAGAAACAAAGTTAGTTCCATCTGCTGATTGCTCAGCGGCAAAATAGCTGTTATTTTTTTCGGAAGAAGTACACCATTCTACAGCTATTTCATTATTAACACACGTTGCTTTAAAATCAATTAATTCAACAGGTAATGGTGCTAATACTAAAGATAAAATCCAAGGACAAAATGTGGTTAAGTTATTTGCTACAACGTTACCAACTCCAGTAGTTACAGAAGCAGCGCTACCAATGGTTCCATTATTAGGAACCCATTGAGAGCCGTTCCAATATTGAGCACCAATTAATGCTCCTGCAAAATATAAAGGATCGTTTAAAGTATTTTCCGAGCCTCTATAACTAAATGTTGCATTTGCAGTTACTGGGTGACTATTAGTAATATCCCACCATCTATCAATAACGGATGGAATTGTACCATCTGGAGAAACGGGAGGATTTGGAGAATACATATTACTAACAGCAGCCACATTACTAGCGCCCGCCCAAGGTAAGTTATCTGCAGCGGCTGTAGCACGAGTTGACACATCAACATAAGCAGCAGCATTAGTCATTGGTGTAACGATATTAAAAGTAAATGGGATATAAGAACCTGCAACTCCAAAAGGATAAACTTTAGAACCGCCAACCGTGCGATGATACCATCTAATGATACTGGGATTTACAGCGGTATTGGTTTCACTAATAATATAACCACTTGAGCGTGTAATCGCTCCAACAGCACTATTGGTCACATCCATTCTATTTCCATTCAAATCTAAGGTAGAAGACCCAACAGATAAAACACCTGTAAAAGTAGCTTGTCCGCCAACTGTTGTTGAATTAACAGCTAAAGTTTTAATACCATTACCTGTTAACGACAAATTATGAAAAGCCGTAGCTGCTGAACCACCAATTGTTTGGGCATTACCTGCTAAAACAACTCCTCCGCCATCAGGTGTAGCAAAGCCGTTGTTACTAGAGTTATTTGTCCAATTTTTTAATAAGGTTATGGTTGATGTGGAACTAGCTGTTATTGAGCCAGTACCGGTTGTGAAATAATTTCCGTTCGTTACATCATCAATGTACATTTGAGCATTGCCCGAAAAAACAATGTTTGCGCCATTATTATAAAGGCCCTGTGAGAATAAACTCAAAGAAAAAAGGCTTAAAACAATACTATTAAATATGTATTTAATTCCCACTTTATTTATTTTCTTGAGTGTTTTTTTCCTTTGGTGCTGTTTGCGTATTCACGCCACTGTCTTTTTGCCTTGCTAGTTTCTTATTTTCCTCTGTTCCTTCGCTATTACCTTTACGTGGAACTGGATCGTGACGAACATTTTGACCATCATACCAAATAGGCAGAGCATCAGATGAATAATCATTGTCATTATGCATCACACCATTCATATTAGTTTCATACTGATTATTCAAGATTTCATTTTCAGTAAATTCTGAAGATTGTTTTAATGTTCCAGAAATAATAAAACTCACTAACACATTATGCATCCCATTATTCAATTCTTTAATAACAAAACCTTCTTCCGTAATATTATCAATATATACTCCATTGCAATTTCCCATAGGAGTAGCAGTAATCACGAGTGAATTTAAATCACATAACTCAATTAATCTATTATCAAAAGTTACGGTTGCTTGTCCATTTATTAAACTAATTTTTCCTTTGGATGATAGTTCATTAGTTAAAGCTGTCGTAGCGTAACTAGCAATTCTAACATCAGCCGAAGCACTCGTGTTTAACTGAACATACTTACTATTTGTTACAGTATTTCCGTGAACATAAATACCATATTTATCTCCCGAAAAATTAGTACCATAAACTAACCCTTTTACCCAGCCGCCCATTACTCCTCCATAAATACCTAAGCCTATCATTGCGTTAGTTTCTGAAAATTTATTTGCCCCGTTCATTAATCTTCCAGCAGCAACACCGTTTGTGTGTGCTTGCCCAAAACCATATACAGCAACATCAGCAAACCCAGAGGAAAGATAGCCTAAAGAACCACGGGCATTTAATGCCGCACTAAAATATTCTACCCCCATAACTCCACCAGTACGCGTAAAATTGCCGTCTGATTGGCCAAATATCCCAAACTGATATGCACCAGAACCTGTTATGATGCCTGCTACACCGTTCTTAGACGAAGTCGATAAAAATCCTGTTCCTGCGCCTGTGCCATTAAACAAACCTTTAACTCCTGCACCAAAAGCGCCACTCCCGTAATATTCGCCTTGTATTGCTCCAAAGTTTGTTGTACCACCTGTAATTTGACCATAAACCCCACTTCCGTTAACTCCACTATATCCATTCACAGCCCAATCCAAAGTATTATTACTTACCGCCGAAAATAAATCATCTGCTATAACCGTAGTTAATGCACCAACAACAACTTCTCCATCGGTTCTAATACGCATTCTTTCAAGTGAATTAGTAGCAAAAACCAATGCCTGCAAATCATTTGTACCTAAATAAGCATTATTGGCAGCTACTCCATAAGCAGAAGTAGAAGCAGTAGTTCCCAAGTTACCTCCCACATACCATGGATTTCCTGGAGTCACATTATCAATTAAATTAGCCCATTGAGTTCCAGTCCAATAGTAATATCCCACGCCATTACCTCCCGTTGGAGCTGATGTAGAAAAAACCAATAAACTAGTAACCGGCGCGCCGGTTAATGGCGCGTAAGTACCTACAGCTGTTAAAGCAACTCTCGGAACTAGCAAGCCTTTATCTGTTGCTGCAATATCTAACATAGCACAGTTAGCTGGTGCAGCACCAGAACCATTAATCCCAACATTTTGTGCCAAAAGTGTAATCGAAATATTACAACAAACAATAAGTAGTATAACTATTCTTTTCATGATAGAGTGATAGGTTACTTAAATTTACAAAAAATCTACAAAAAAATACTCATTTTTACTCAATAATTATTAGAATTTTACTCAGCAAAACATGGATTTCACCATTTGTTAAATGCTTTAATCGTTTTAGTAAAATTTTAACAACCTAAATAATAAAGAAAATCAGATAAACCTCATGTTTCATAAACACATTAAAATCTTAAATTCAAACGCTTATAAAAAACGAATTATTCAAACAATCCATAAATATTTAAAAGAGAACAAATACCTTGTATTATTTCAATACAATAAAAACACCTTTGGTTTCAAAAATAATATCCTGCTCTCTAATAAAAATTTTAGTAATAGTATGTCTCCAAATAAAAAACAGATTGTCTTTTTAAATTATGATTACAAAAACGAGATAGAATCTTTTACTGAAAAAGATAACAACCCACTTCAATTTCCAAAACAATTTTATGTTGAAGTTGAGGAAGAAATTGATTTAGGAAATATCAATTTTGAAGACGCTAAATCTTCGCTACCGAAAATCAATATTAAAGCGACTGTAAATAAAGAAGAATATATTGCGAAAGTAGAGGTATTAAAAAAACATATACAACAAGGTGATATTTATGAAATAAATTACTGTATCACTTTTGAAGCACATGATGTAATAATTGACCCTTTGGCTATTTATCAAAAACTTAATCACATTAGTAATGCACCTTATTCTGCCTTTGCAAAATTTGATACGCAGTACATTATTTCTTCTAGTCCAGAATTATTTTTAACCAAAATAGGTAATACAATATTTACCAAGCCAATTAAAGGAACTGCAAGGCGTTCATCAAATAAGCAAGAAGATGATATAATCAAAAACGAATTGCAGTCCAATTTAAAAGAACGTACTGAAAACGTCATGATTGTTGATGTTGCAAGAAATGATTTATCCCGTATTGCAAAAAAAGGAAGTGTTACCGTTGATAAATTATGTGACATTGAATCTTACCAACAAGTGCATCAAATGGTAAGTACCGTAAGTTGTGAGTTAAAAGAAAACACATCGTTCAACGATATTATTCAAGCTACATTCCCGATGGCTAGTATGACGGGGGCTCCAAAAATAAAAGCGATGCAGTTAATTGATGACTATGAACTTTATAATCGCGGACCATATTCAGGAACATTAGGTTATATGGATGAAAATGGTGACTTTGATTTAAGTGTTTTAATCAGAAGTATTTTTTACGACGAACAAAAACAGTATTTAAGTTTTACGGTAGGTAGTGCCATTACAGCCATGTGCAATGCAGAAGATGAATATGAAGAGTGTTTATTGAAAGCTAAAGCAATGATACAGGTTTTACAAACATAAACTTCGATTAACAAAGTCAAGGTTTGCTTATTCTACAACAAATGTTTTTGCAGCTACTTTTTTGCTCTTATCAACCAAGTTCAAAATATATTGACCAGGAGCTAAATCCTCAATCGAAATAGTATTTTCAGGATTAATAGTAGAAATATGTTTTACTGTTTTTCCTTGCATATCGTAAATATCAATACTTGAATTTGCTGATAATTTATAATTTTCGATTGCCACGTTTAAAATGGTTGAACTTGGATTTGGATATAAATTCAATTCAACTACCTGACTTTGCTTATTTTTTAAGCTAGTTAAAATATTACTATGACCATTTGCAAAAACATACTCACCAAATTTTAAAGTATCAACTGTAAAGTTTCCAACTTTAGCGCCAAAGGTCATTTTTGTATAGTGAGTCACTTCTTTCCAATCATCACCGGCATTTTTTCTGTACAATAAAATAAGACTATCTGCATTCACAATAATTAAACTAGTATCTAAATAACTATTACCCGACTTAACTTTACCACCATCAAAATTAAAACGAAGTTTAGCAACAAAACCATTCGATAAAATGCCATCCACTTTCCAATAATGCTGTGAGTTTAACCTAAAATTATAAACATTATTTTGAATTGGATCGGGTGCAGCAATATTATGTTCTATTCTCACAAACGAAGAATCCGCACCTTTATTTGACACCATCACTAAAGCTCTTCCTAAAGCATAATTTATGTTTGTATTGGTTTTAATAGTTTTATATTCTGATGAAATAGCATCGCTAATTTTTGAGTCCACATTCATTCCAGCATAAACTGGCAAAACGTTAGTTTGAACTGTAAAAGATTGCGAAGCTCCCGACATGGTAATTGTTTTAATTTCTTTATTCCATGCCGTATTCATAAAACTTACTTCTAATGGTACATTTGAATACAGATTTGGAGCACCAAATAATTTCTGTTTAACATGCACCACAGATGTATAAGGCGCCACTGAACCCGTTGTTGTTATTGAATCAATAGAAAAATGAGGCCATCCACCATTCATAACCCAATTGTCAAAAAAATCATGAAGATTTAATCCTGAAGATGTTTCTAGTAAATCTCTAAACTCAAGACTATT
>SYEI01000385.1 GCA_005800865.1 Bacteroidota bacterium
AAGATGATCAAAAAAGAAACTATTAAAACGAAAGAAAAAAATATTAATTCTTCTCCTTTTGGAAAGAAGTTTCTGTTGATTTTTGTAGTAACCCTAGTTATACTAATTATGTTAGCAGTTGGACTCGGATTCTATTTCCATTTCACAGGTAAAATTCAAATTCCCGTTTATGTTCTAGGAATATCTTCTTCTATAATTTGTACTTCTATTTTTGGCTCATTTTATATTATTTTGAGAAGTTACTTTAAGACAATTGTTTCTCCATAGCTGCGTTAGGGATTGCAGCGGAAATCCTTTTGCCTGCATCTTGCAAAAGATTGAAGCGCAAAGCCCGGCCAACGCCCAAATATCTTTATAAAAATAAATTTTGCTGTATTAAAAATAGTATTTACATTTGTAGACTGATTAGTCAATCATTATTTTGGATAAAAAAGAAGAAATATTAAAAACCGCCCTCAAATTATTTGTAGAATTTGGGTTTCACGCTACGCCTACTAGTAAAATAGCTAAGGAAGCTGGCGTTGCTAATGGCACGTTATTTCACTATTACAAAACAAAAGATGAGCTCATTTTAGCGCTATATGCTCATACTAAGTCTCGTTTAACGGAGTATATGTATGCTAATGCGAGTAAAGATGAATCGTTGGAATTAGTATTCAAATCTATTTACACAAACACGATAGAGTGGGCCCAGGAAAATAAGGCGGAATTTTACTTTATTCAGCAGTTTTCGACCTCGCCATTTTATGGCCTAATTACTCCCGAAGAAATTACCAAACAAGCCAAACCACATTTAGATTTCTTGCAGGATGGTATTAAGGTAGCGGTGATAAAACCAATGCCCGTTGATTTGCTTTATACACTTATTAACAGTCATATTGCTGGCATTAATCAGTACTTGTCGTCTCAAGAGTTTTCAACACCTAAACAAAAGAAAATTATCAATGAGTCATTCCAGCTTTTATGGGATATGATCACCTAAAAAAATTTAATTACCAATAGACTGATTAGTCAATCAAAATAAATTCAATAATAAAGAAATAAATTAAAATCATGGAAAAAAAAGTAGTGTTAATAACTGGAGCGTCTTCTGGAATTGGAAAAGAAACTGCCAAACTTTTAGTGGAAAACGGACACATTGTTTATGGTGCTGCACGTCGACTAGATAAAATGAATGATATAAAAGAAGCTGGAATAAAATTATTAGAAATGGATGTAACCAATGATGAATCAATGGTTAAGGGTATTCAAAAAATTATAGAAACCGAAAAGCGTATTGATGTATTGGTGAACAATGCTGGCTATGGTTCTTTTGGTGCCCTGGAAGATGTTCCACTTTCGGAAGCCAAGTACCAATTTGAAGTTAATATTTTTGGACTGGCTAGATTGACCCAATTAGTTCTTCCACACATGCGAAAACAACAGTCAGGGAAAATCGTCAACATTTCTTCCATGGGAGGAAAATTTGGTGAGCCTCACGGCGCTTGGTATCATGCCACCAAATTTGCTGTGGAAGGATTAAGCGATAGTTTAAGAATGGAATTGAAACAGTTTAATATTGATGTTGTTATTATTGAACCAGGAGCCATCAAATCTGAATGGGGAGGAATAGCGAAAGAAAACCTTTTAAAAGTATCAGGAAACACAGCCTATAAAAACCTAGCCACAAAACACGCCACTTTAATAGATGAAACCTATAAACGTGTTGGATCGGAGCCAATAGTGATTGCCAAAACAATTGCTAAAGCAATTAACTCAAACAATCCTAAAACAAGATATGCTGTTGGTGGAGGAGCAAAGCTTATATTATTTATGAGAAGCATTTTATCCGACAAATTATTTGACAAGATCTTCTTGAGTCAGTTAAAATAAACATAAGTTTAAACCTAATCATAAAAGCCTCTCCAAATTGGAGGGGCTTTTTCGTTTTATAAATTCCTTAAAAACAGAAACAGTTTCACGTGGAACCAAAATGCTTTTACATTTTCTGAAAGAGGACAAACCTAATTTAAGAAATACAATTAGCAACCTTCTCCTAATTTGATAATCCAATTAAAACCAAAAAATAGGTTGATTATAATCTTTAGTGTATTTGCCTTATGCTATATTTTAGAGATTATAATTTCAGGATGGAAATAAGCAGAAGTTCCCACAGGACCATAAGATTCGTTGCTATACATATTGTTCAGCTAGCTATTGTAAGCCCGGCGGGTTATACCTAAAAATCTGTCGTCGTCAACAAGCGTGTTTCATTTGTCAAAACATGTAAGATCTATTTGGGGAAGAATGATTGTTTACTTAATGCCAGCTTTGTGTTTTACTGTGGTATTGTTGGCACCATAAAATAGATTATCTATGGATGCATTTTCACCAAACACATCATAGTCCACAACGATTAGTAGTAATTAATCCTTCCATAAACATCCTTTAGAAATGGTACTAAATTCTATTGTAGGAAGCTTACTAGTTTATACTTTCTTTGGTCTAAAAATGAAGCAAGGGTAATTGATATTATGTGAACAACAATGGGAATATACTTTTACGACAGCGATCTAAAAACTGCGCAATGGATCTGTACATATTCCAGAGACCAGAAAAGCATCGCATTCATCACGAACACAATAAGCACCACAATAAAACGGAGATACTTTTTGGCGAAACATGTTTTTGGCATTTAAAAAAAGCCAAAAGAGTTTAATAGTCGTTATGGCTTTTACACCAAACATGGGTTAAGGCTAAAAGATCTGCTCCAGTTTAAAATACATAAAGAATAGGGTTCCACGTGGAACAAGATTAATTACACATAAAACAAACGATTTAACTCAAAAAGCATAATGAGCAAGTATAAATAAAAAAGCCCCAGTAGAAATCACTACTGGGGCTATTATGTTTCACGTGAAACTTATGCGTGTTTAAATATATAAATAGTACTAGAGTAGGAACTAGAATCTTTGGCTTTAAGGTTAGACATTAATCCTATCCAGAAAGCCTTCACTAAATTCACAGAGCCAGTTTTACATTTCTCACTAAGCATCGATACATAGAAACTATCAAACTTCATTGGCTTAGTCTCAACTAACTTGAAGCCATCATTTTGCAGTAGAGACTTCATAGACTTCAAATCAAAATGATGAAGGTGACGAGGAACGTCATAAGCTGCCCAAAACTCTTTATAATATTGTGCGTCATAAGAAACATGATTAGGAACTGCTATGATTAAAACACCATCCTTTTTAAGCTTTGCTTTAAAGAAAGCTAAAGTCTCTGGCATATCTGTTACATGCTCTAACACATGCCATAAGGTAATGGCTTCTACTTGTTTTTCTTTTATGTAAGTAGTAACATTATCTTTATTTGAATACACACTTAAGTCTTGGTCACTAGCAATCTTTCTTGCACTATCATCAGGCTCCATTCCAATAGTATTCCAACCAGCTTCTTTACAAGCGGCTAAAAACATCCCAGTTCCACAACCATAGTCCAAAATAGTTCCACGTGAAACATATGAAGAAACCAATTGAATCTTCTTCTTAAGAGTATGATTTCTTACAATATGATATAGCTTGTTTATAATTCCTTTTTTAGTATTGGTGTGAGAAACATATTCCTCAGCTTTATAATAATCTCCTAACACTAAATCGGTAGGACGAGGATTTGTAAATTTAAATCCACACATCTTACAGGAAACAATATTAAAATTGTCCTTACTTACTGTATGGTCTTTACAAACTAAAAAAGGCTCAAACTGATTTGAGCCACACACTAAACATTTTTCTATAGTTAACATATTTAATTCTAATTGTTCCACGTGGAACGTTTATATTTATCTGCCCAGATGCACTAACAAAACAGAAATATCTGCTGGGTTAATTCCTGAAATTCGACTTGCTTGACCAATAGTGGTTGGGCGTAGTTTTGTCCATTTATCTTTAGCTTCCAAAGACAAACTAGCCACTGCTTTAAAATCAAAGTCTGGTTTAATTTTATAGTTATCTAGTTTGGCAACCTTTTCTGCATTTTCTTTTTCCCTTTCAATATAGCCCTCGTACTTCATTAAAATCTCAGCTTGCATCATGGTATCGGCATCCATACCAGCAACGGTGTTTTTTAAGTCTGTACAATTCTTAGCTAAATCAATAATTGAAACATCAGGACGAGACAACACATTGAAGTACCTAATTTTTTGTGTTAAAGGGGCAGAGTTAATGCTCTCCAAATAAGCGTTTGTTTCTTCTGGTTCAGCGCTCGTATTCTTAAAGTACTTAATCAAGTTTTCGTAGTTCTTAATCTTGTCGGAAACACGACTCATTCTTTCATCACTAGCCAAACCAATAGAGTGGGATAGAGGTGTTAAACGAACATCAGCATTATCTTGGCGTAATAGTAAACGATACTCTGAACGAGAGGTAAACATACGATAAGGTTCATCTGTTCCTTTTGTTACTAAATCATCTATTAAAACTCCAATGTATGCTTCATGACGTTTTAAGATTAATGGATCTTTTTCATTGATTTTTAAGTGTGCATTGATACCTGCCATTTGACCCTGACAAGCTGCTTCTTCATAACCTGTTGTTCCATTAATTTGACCCGCAAAATATAAGCCTTCCACTAACTTCGTTTCCAAAGTTAATTGTAGTTGTGTTGGCGGAAAATAATCGTACTCGATAGCATAACCTGGACGGAACATTTTAGCATTCTCAAAACCTGGAATTAATTTTAATGCTTTTTGCTGAACATCAACTGGAAGTGACGTTGAAAATCCATTCACATAAATTTCAACCGTATCCCAACCTTCTGGTTCTACAAATAATTGATGTCTATCACGCTCTGAGAAACGTGTAATTTTATCTTCAATACTAGGACAATATCTAGGGCCTAAACCTTGAATTCGTCCTGAGTACATGGGTGACTTTTCGAACCCTGTTCTTAAAATATCATGAACGTCTTGGTTGGTATAAGTAATATGACAAGGAACTTGTTTTTTTACTGGGCGTCCATCATTAGAAATAAAAGGAGAAGTATTATCCAAATAAGAGAATTTGTCAATGGCCACATCACCTTCTTGCTCTTCCATTTTAGAATAATCCAAAGAACGCCCATCAATACGAGGAGGTGTTCCGGTTTTCATTCTACCATTTTCGAAACCTAATTTCACTAATTGTTCCGTAATTCCGTATGAAGCAGATTCGCCGCTACGCCCTCCACCAATTTGTTTTTCTCCTAAGTGGATTAATCCGTTTAAGAATGTTCCATTGGTTAATACAACGGCCTTAGCTTTAAATTCTAAGCCCATTCCTGTAATAACACCTTCAACGCGTTTACCGTCTTTAGAAACAATTAATTCGCGACACATGTCTTGCCAAAAATCAACATTAGGCGTTTGCTCTAACATTTCTCTCCAGGTTTGGGCAAATAACATTCTGTCGTTTTGTGTTCTTGGACTCCACATCGCAGGGCCTTTTGAACGATTCAACATTCTGAATTGGATAGCAGACTTATCAGAAACAATTCCGCTATAGCCACCCAAAGCATCAATCTCACGAACAATTTGTCCCTTTGCAATACCACCCATGGCTGGATTACAGCTCATTTGAGCAATGGTTTGCATGTTCATGGTAAGCAATAACACTTTAGAGCCCATATTAGCAGCTGCAGCTGCAGCCTCGCAACCTGCGTGGCCAGCACCAACTACTATAATATCATATTGAGGGGACATTTAAATATAAAAGAATAATAAGTTTAATCAGCTATACATCTAGCAGACAAAAAACAACCTCCCAAAACATCCATTTTTCCTAAATAAGATTTCTTAGTTTTAAAATAAAAGGAACATCTGGTATTTGCTGCCCAAAAATATGCAATTTCTCCTAAAGTGGCATAGGTCCCACCAAATCCATTTGGTCCATCAGAATAACGAATTCCTGCCGGTTTCGCATTAAACCCAGTTGAATTAGTTCCATCCCATTCTGAGGAATTCTTTAATTTATCTCCAGCCTGTTTCCAACCACCTAATTCATCTCCAAGTTTAGCCCATTCTTCAACAGATGGTAAGTGAAATCCTTTTGGTGCTAATCCCCTAGGATCTAAAATAGCATAAGCATTATAAAGCTTTCCGTACTTTTTGCCATTAGTAGAATCATTATTATAGTAGCAAAAAGCAGGTATCTTGTCTTTCTTCGCTTTTTTCCATTCCTCATATGTCTTCACTTCCATTATTGGGTCTCCATTTCTGAATGTAGACACGTTTAAATTCTCTGCGGTCCAAGTTTGATTGCCAATTTTAACGACTGTTTGTGCATTAAGTCCAATAAGTGGTAATATCGCAAGTGCGAGAATAAAGAATAAGTTTTTCATAAAGTTCTTTTTGTGAAGCAAGTGTTTCTTTTTTAAAAAGAATTAAATCATATTTAATTTAGCCAATAATTCATCGCGGTAAGAACCACCGATTGGAATGACTTTTTTATTTTCTTCTAACACAACTGTTTGATTTTCAATGGTTTGTATTTTATCTATACGAGCAATGAAAGAACGGTGTACGCGAATAAAATCACCATTATTTAATTTTTTCTCAATGTCTTTCATTGTAGAATGGATGGTGTAGCGCGTGTATTGTGTGTTTAGAACCACATAATCCTTTAAAGCCTCTACATAGAAAATGTCTTTTAAGTTTACTTTTACTAAGCGGCTGTTTGATTTTACGAATAAAATATCTTTTGCTGCTTCGTCTTTATTCTCCACTAAAGAGTATAAGAAATCACGTTCTTTTTGAACTTCCGTATCTTTCTTGTGCTTGTATAAAGCCATTTCAATAGTTGAGTGTAAGTCAATCTCTTTGAATGGTTTTAAGATATATCCGTAAGGTTCTGTAATTTTTGCTTTAGCCAGTGTGCTTTCGTCGGCATAAGCCGTTAAAAAGATGACAGGGATGTTATAGTCTTTTTTAATAGTTTCGGCCACGTCAATGCCTGTCATTGGCCCCTTAATCATAATATCCATCAACACAATGTTTGGCTCCAAATCAACAATATTTTTAATGGCGTCTGCGCCATTATTGCTAATTCCTAAAACATTATATCCTAGTTTTTTTAAACTGTTTTGAATGTCTTTAGCAACGATGCTTTCGTCTTCTACAATGTAAACGTTGATGTTATTATTCTCCATTTTCTATTTATTAAATTCTATACTAAAAATTGTTCCTTTACTTCTATTTAATTTAAGGGTCCCGCTAAGCTGCTCTACAAGAGTATCTACAAGCTGTAGGCCTAACGTTTGTGTGTTTTTTATATCGACATTTTCTGGAATTCCAATACCGTTATCTCCTACTTCAATTTTCACTTTATTTTTATCGACCCTCAAAGTTACAAAGATTATTCCATCTCTATTATCAGGAAATGCATATTTTAATGAATTTGATATAATTTCGTTGATAATTAAGCCGCAAGGTATTGATGCATCAAGGTTTAGCATCAATTCGTCGAGAGTTAAAATTAATTTTATTTTTTTGGTATTAATGGAGTAGGTATGAACCAGGTTTTTAGATAAAGTAGTAACATATTCCGAGAAATTAACCGACTCAAAGTTCTTGGTTTGATACAAACTTTCGTGTATAAAAGCCATTGATTTAATTCGGTTTTGACACTCTTTTAAGAGGTTTAAAGCGTAAGTATCCCTAACATAAGATGATTGTAAATTAAGTATACTAGAGATAACCTGCATGTTGTTTTTTACACGATGGTGAACCTCTTTTAAAAGCACGTCTTTTTCCCTTAGTGATTGGGTAATTTTTTCTTCGTTTATTTTGTTTTCGGTAATATCAAAGCCGATTCCTGATATTTCAATCACATTATTATTCGTGTCTTTTATTGGATATAATAATATTTGACGAATGATTTTTTTGCCAGACCTCTGTGTTCTTTCTGAAATAAATTCCACTTGTTTTCCTTGAAATGCTAAGTCATATTTCTCATCCCAAACAGAGTGGTATTCCGTTGTTTTATTGCTTCGCATGCTCTTACCAATTTCTGGGTAATAACCATATAAATCAAAAATAGAATTCGCATAATTTTGATTAAAAGACGATAGCTTCAAATCCTTGCTAATAGTCCACATGAGCTGATCTCCACTCTCAAAAATAGCTTTTAATTTTGCGGATTGCTCAAGGATTTTATTTTCATTTTCAATACGTTCGGTAATGTTTTGAGCAATAACCGAAACTTCAACTACTTCATTATTTAAGAAGATAGGATATAAATAAACCTCACGGTAAACATCCGCATTTTCAATTGTACTTTTATGAACAAACACATGAGGTTTGCCTTGCAAAACCAGTTTATACTTATCAATCCAAAAAGCCTTTTTAACTTTACTTTGAATAGTATCTAAAACAGAAATTACTTTGTTTTCATTTAATTTCTGTTTAGAAACATTACTTTTTATAAGGTTCAAATAATTTTTATTGTAGGATGTTAATTCTAGCTTTTTATTAACGGTCCAAATTAAATGATCGCCACTTTCAAAAATAGCTTTTAGTTTAGCTGATTGTTCTATAATTTGTTTTTCGAACCGTTTATTCTCAGTAATATCATGCGCCAAACAAGCCACTTCAACAATTTCATTATTAGCGTTTCTTATTGGATTTAAAAATATTTCGTTATAAATTATATTTCCATCGGGGCTAATTTGTTGTTTTTCGAGTTTTAAAGAATTACCAAAAAACACTTTTTTATATAAATTATACCAATAAGATTTATACTCGGCTTGCTTTCTTTTATGTAATTGCGTGTGAAGTTGTGAATTTAAAACTGGCTCTACTTTATTGTAAAGTTTAAATACATTGCTGAAATTTTTATTAAAAGAAGTCGCTTTAAACTCTTTGTCAACTGTCCAAATTAAATGAGATGAACTTTCGAAAATGGAATTTAATTTTGCGGCTTGGTTAATAGATTGATCTTGTAAATACCTTAGTTCAGTAACGTCATTTGAAATACAAGAAATTTCTTCTACTTCTCCATTTTTTAAAATCGGGTGTATAAAAATTTGTCTATATAATTTTTTTCCATTAGAGTCTAACTGTTCGGTGGTAAATTCAATACTGGTTGCTTTTTTAAATACTTCGTCATACTTAGTAATCCACCACTGATGATAGGCTTTTCCAACC
>SYEI01000386.1 GCA_005800865.1 Bacteroidota bacterium
CAAAAGTTTTACAAGCTGGAAATTTAGATGTTGCAAATTTTATTGAGACAACAAAAACGTATTTAGAAAACAACCAAAGTTACAGAGAAGAAATTTTTGATTGTCATAAGTTGAAGGTTACTGAAAATGAAGTAAACTACAATTCTTTAAGTGCTAGCAACATCATTTTTTGTGACGGGCATTTAATCACTCAAAACTCTTATTTTAATTGGATACCAATGAAGCCTGCCAAAGGTGAGGTTTTAACGATACGTAGTACAGCGCTAAAATTAAAACAAGATATTTTAAATAAAGGTTTTTTTATCATGCCGTTGGGGAATGATTTGTATAAAGTTGGTGCCACCTATGAATGGGAACAACTAAATGACATTCCCACCGAAAAAGGGAAAGACGAATTACTGAAAAAACTAAATTCTGTTCTGACTTCGCCTTATCAAATCGTCTCTCATGATGCAGGAGTTAGGCCATCAGTGATTGACAGGCGACCTGTTGTTGGCCATCACCCACAATATAAAAACCTATACATATTTAATGGATTAGGAACAAAAGCTGTGATGTTAGCGCCTTATTTTGCCAAACAACTGGTTTCAAATATTCAAAACGAAATGCCTATTGATGAGGAAGTAAATCCGAATCGGTTTAGGAGTAATTTAGTTGAATGAGAGATTTTACAAAAATCTAACAGATTTACCTGTTTATAATTAAACTCTAGCATTATAAAAATTATTTTTAAATTGTGTTTCCTTAATTCCACTATGAAGGCTTCATTTTTTAAACTAATTCTTTTAACACTATTTCAAGTAGTAGGTTTTAGTTTTTTTGCGCAACAAAAAGATAGTCTAGTGCCAAAACCTGCTGAAGTAAAAGAAGATTTGAATGCAAAAAGAAATCGCAAATACTTTTACTTCATTTCTACACGCTTAAGCGATGATGATAAATACGATATTTTTAAAACTACTCCCGGTACCGCTCCTGCATTAATTGTTATTAGAGGTCAATTTGAAATTATTGGGAATCCCAATGAAAAAAAAGCAAAAATTAGTGTGTATAATGCTTCAAATAATGAACTAGTAGGCATTTACAATACAAGTCCGTATACAGGTAAATACTTATTGATTTTAGCTCCTAATATCAAATATCAATTTAAAGTAGAAGCCTCTGGCTATGGTTCTCCTCAGGAAATTGTAGAAATCCCATTAAAAATTGATTACGAAATTTGCCAACAAGATATAAAAGTTAAACTGAACGAAAAAAACAAACCCTTATTAATCATCAAAAGTTTTTTTGCTGATGAAAACGAAAAAGTAGTTTACTTAAAATCATTTGTGGATACTGCTAAAGTTAATGAAAACATCGCTGCTTCAGAAGAACTAACGAAACAGGTTGACAAAAACGGTAAATTGTATTCAAACATTGATGAACTCGTTAAAAAACAATTAGAAGAAGAAAAGAAAAAACCCGAAGAAGCACTCGCTGCATTTAAAGCCAATGATTTTGAAAAAGCATTGTCCCTTTATGAAACACTTTTAAAAAATGATCCAGGCGATCCTTTCATGAATTATTATTATGGTGTTTGTTTATTCAAATTAAATTTAAATAAAGCAAAAGTCATCAACTCGCTATTAGTTGCTACTGGTATTAAAGAAATTCCTGCCGACGTTTGGTTTTATTTAGGAAAAGCTTACCATTTATCTTACTTATTTAATGACGCTATCAAAGCCTTTGAGCAGTATAAAGCTCGCGTAAAACCATACGATTTTGAAGGAAACTATGGCCCGCTATTAATTAAAAATTGCATGAGCGGCAGTATGCTCATGAGTGATCAAGTAAATGTAGAAGTAGTAAAACGCACACCTATTCAATTAGAAAACTTATTATCAAACTACAATCCTGATTTAGTAAATGAAATCGTAAAAGTGAAAACTGATTTTTTTGCTTCTACTATTGATAAGAAAAAACAAATCCCTCTTTTAATGTGTAGTACAAACCCTCGCGAATACTATCAAGTAAGCTACGGAGAAAAAGAACAAAATCACACAGACCTATATAAAAACACCTTATTGCCAAATGGTGCCTTTAGTCCAAATCAATACATTGGTATGGGTCCCGAAATAAATAGTCCTTATGACGAAAACTACCCCTACTTATCTAAAGATGGAAACACTTTATATTTTTCTTCAAAAGGACATAATAGTATGGGAGGTTACGATATTTTTAAAATCACTCGAAAAGACAGCATTTCTCCTTGGTCGAAACCACAAAACTTAGGTTATCCCATTAACTCAACCTATGATGATATTTTGTTTATCCCTGATGAATCAAATCAAACTGCCTCTTATTGCACCAACAGAAAAAATAATAGTTACGAGTACACACAAATAAAATTACCACAACAAGAATTAGCAAGCTCTATAATTAAGGGTCAATTCAGTACCCTTGATTCTATTCCAAGTAAAGAAGCCTATATTACTATTTACAATTCCAATACCGGTGAAATTTCGGGCGTTTATAAAACAAATCCAAATACGGGATTATATTTAATGATATTAAACTCAGGAACTAGATATGATATATCGGTTGAAGCAGAAGGTTATTCCGAACAAAAAGGATCGTTTGATGTGCCTGATAAAAAAGGTGAGTTTGAATTAAAACAAACCATTAAACTACAAACCATCGCTGGCAATAAAACGATTAAAGTAGCAAACTACTTTACTGAAGCTGAAGCAGCAAAAATATCTTTTGACGCCGCGCCAACAAAAACTACAAGTACGATAGCTGCAAAGCCTGGCGATAAACCTACCGCTGCAGCTGCCGTTGCGAAAATTAAAAAGCCAAAACGTACGCCTGAAGAAGCACTCAAAGACCAAGAAGATTTAAAATTAGCGCTTCAATTGTATGACCAACAAGTTTATCAGGAAGCAGCTTTAGTATACCAAAACTTAGATTTATTTATCGACTTACAACCTATAGACGCATACCGTTATGGTGTATGTTTGTTTAATACTAAGAAAGATAAAACTAATTGCATTTTAGCTTTAGAATCATGTGTGAATGATAAAACAGTGCCAATTGATGTGTATTACTTTTTAGCTAAATCTAATCATGCCAGTTACCGTTTTAATACTGCTATCAACTATTATAAAAAATATATGGCAGTTTGTAAGCCAGAAGATATTAAATTACTGAAAATTGAAGAAGAAATTGTTCATTGTCGTAGTGGAATAAAACTAGTAAACAATCCAGTGGTATTAGAAGTATATAATAGAAAGCATGTTGATTTAAATGCGATACAAAACTCATTAACACAATTAGAATCAGGGGGAAAAGTTTTAGTGATTACAGATGATATGCGATCTGAAATTGATAAA
This sequence comes from Bacteroidota bacterium, assembly GCA_005800865.1. Taxonomy (GTDB): domain Bacteria; phylum Bacteroidota; class Bacteroidia; order B-17B0; family Aurantibacillaceae; genus UBA4416. The sequence goes on from SYEI01000386.1 coordinate 3,369, forward strand.
AAGAAAGAGTTTAAATCGTTGTTATTTTTAACTGCCGACAAAAGCACCCTTTTATATTCTAGCTACGGTGATGACGAATCACATGGAAAAGATATTTACATGTTGAAAAAGATGGCAAATGGTAAATGGGCGCCATTACCACAAAATATTACCAACATCAACAGTCCATTAGATGAGGAGTATCCATCCTTATCTAAAGATGGAAAAACACTCTATTTTTCTTCAAAGGGTTACGAAAACATGGGAGAATATGACATCTTTAAAAGTGTGTGGGACGAAAAAATGGAAACATGGACGGCTCCAGTCAATTTGGGTTCGCCTATAAATTCACCTTTCGACGATATTTATTTTCTAGAATAATCCCCGTTAAATACTTTTAGTTTTGCAATTAATTAATTAATTTGGGGCTAGTATTATATGCTAGCTAAACCTCATAAACTAAAAATTATTGGAAGAAGAGAATACGTCAATTTTCCTCTTTTAAATATTGAACATGTTGAAGCAAAAATAGACACGGGTGCATATACCTGCGCTATCGATTGCAATCATATTGAAATAAAACATGAGGGTAATAAAAAAATATTAAGCTTTCGTTTATTTAATAATGAAATCTATAAGGTAGAAGAATTTACACGAAAAAAAATAAAAAATTCGTTTGGCGAAATGGAAGAACGTTATATCATCAAAACTTTAATTTCGATTGGAAAAAAACGCATTAAAACAACTATATCCTTAAGCGACAGAGGCAACATGCGTTACCCAGTGCTCATTGGAAGACGATTACTTAAAGGAAAATTCATCATAGATGTGAATTTAATTTACACCAATGGCTTACATTTAAATACTTTATTAAAATAAAATATTAAAAAGATTAAAAATGAAATATTCATCATACCTACATATTTAAAACAAATGATAATGATGAATAAACCATTTGACAATTAGAAACAATAAAATCAACAAATGAAAATTGCTATTTTATCTCGAAACAAGAATCTTTACTCTACTAAACGTTTAATAGAAGCAGCAGAATTACGCGGACATGAAGTGTTATTATTAGATCACATGAAATGTGTATTGGTAATCGAACAGAGTCGTCCACATATTTATTATAACGGAAAAGAAGTAACAGATGTCAACGCCGTAATTCCTCGTATTGGCGCAAGTGCAACATTCTATGGCTCTGCAGTTGTTCGTCAGTTTGAGATGATGAAAATTTTTACAGCAGTTGAATCACAAGCTTTAGTGCGCTCAAGAGATAAATTACGCAGCTTACAAATATTAGCACGTGCTGGTATTGGCATGCCAAAATCTGCCTTTGCTAACGAACCAAAAGACATTGAATCGGTAATTGCTAGTATTGGTGGTGCACCATGCGTAGTTAAATTATTAGAAGGTACTCAAGGTATTGGTGTTATTTTAGCGGAAAATGATAAAGCCGCTAAATCAGTAATTGAAGCTTTTTTAAAACTGGATGCAAATATGTTAGTACAAGAATATATCAAGGAATCGAAAGGTGCTGATATACGTGTATTTGTAGTGGATGGACAAATTGTAGGTGCCATGAAACGCCAAGCAAAAGAAGGTGAATTTAGAAGTAATTTACACCGAGGCGGTACGGCTTCATTAATTCAATTATCTGCCGAAGAAAGAGCTACTGCTATTAAATCAGCAAAAAAATTAGGATTAGGTATTGCTGGTGTTGATTTATTGCAAAGTGACAGAGGACCTTTAGTAATGGAAGTAAATTCATCGCCAGGACTAGAAGGTATTGAAGGCGCTACAGGTATTGATATTGCTAGCAAAATTATTGAGTACGTAGAGCGTAACGAATTTAATGCGCCAGGGCAATAATGGAAGATTTCATCATCAACTCACAAACTATTAGTGCAGGAGAAAACAAGCAAATTGTTTTAAACTCATATGAACTTCACACAAAAACTAAAATAGAAATTCCTGTTTTTGTTTTTAGAAGTAAGAAAAAAGGCCCTACTCTATTGCTATCGGCTGGTATGCACGGCGAGGAAACCAATGGCATTGAGATTATCAGAAAAATAATTACGCGCGATGAAATTAAAAACCTGAACTGCGGAAATGTGATTGCTATCCCCGTTATTAATAGTGTGTCGTTTTTATTTGGTAGTAGAGATTTACCAGATGGCAGAGATTTGAATCGTTGTTTTCCAGGAAATAAAAATGGTTCTTTTGGAAGCCGTATTGCATATGATTTAATGAAGCATATTGTTCCATTAATTGATTTTGGAATTGATTTTCATACAGGTGGCGCCAAGATTAGTAATAGCCCGCAAATACGCTGTGTGTTTGAGTTCCCAGAGAATGTGGCTTTAGCCGAAAAATTTTCTCCCCCTTTAATTATAGATAGTAGTTATAGAGAAGGAACTTTTAGAAAAGAAGCTGCTAAAAAAAACAAACCAATTTTAGTATACGAAGGCGGAGAGAGTTTGCGCTTTGATTATACTGCTATTAACGAAGGTGTGAATGGTTGTTTACGACTTATGAAAAGCTACCACATGATTAATAATGACACGCCAAAAAATCATTCGGTTAAAATTACTAAAGACACTTGGATAAGAGCGCATACAAGCGGCTTGTTTCATATGAACAGAATGAACGGTTCCTATGTATCAAAAAACGATTTATTAGGTGTTATTTGCAATCCTTTTGGCGATATCGAACACAAAGTGCTTTCAACCGCTGATGGTTATATTGTAGGTATCAATAATCAGCCAGTCGTTAATCAAGGCGATGCTTTGATTCACATTGGGATGGAAGGGTAATTTACTCCGCCACAACCTTATCTCTTAAACCATTGGAGTCAATCCAATTATCAAGAGCTAGTTTAAATTCAGAGTTTTCGCTCATCATATCGGTGCGAAGGGTAATGGTTTTTTTATTATAGTTTACAAAATACATCAAGCCGTGGCGCGCTTCAATTTTTTGAATTTCTTTAGCACTGGTCATGTCAATTTTATTAGTCGATAATACTAACTGATCGTCTTCTAGAGCTACAAAACAAAGATCTTTCATGTATCTCCAAGTCGTTACAACAATCTCTGTAAAAGCAATTAAAAAACACACAAAAGCCATATATTTAATAATGCTGCGTCCTGAGTAAAATAATAAAACGCCAATACATATAAATGAAATTATTTTAATAATACGTTTCGCTAAAAAACCATCGGTGAAATAAATAAATTTCTTCGTTTCTTTTTTTACTTGAGATAATGCATAAGCTTCGTAACAAGATGATAAGACATATAAGGTTCCCAGGCCATAAAATAAATACCAAATTTCTTTAAAGCCAATGTGCTGTGTAAACATAAACACTAAACTGATGGTGATTAAAGTCAACAGAATAATATTTTTTAAAAGAATTGCGAAAAGAGATTTCATTAATTAAGTTTCTGGTTACAAGTTTAAAGCTTCATTTATTATTTATTCGTGACTGAGGCTCTATGTCACAATAATAAAAATTAAAACACATGCTTCTCTGCATGATAAGAAGAACGTACTAACGCTCCGCTCTCTACATATCTGAATCCTTTTGATAAAGCAATCTCGCCCCATTTTTTAAATTCATCAGGATGAACATATCTAGCCACAGGTAAATGTTTTGGTGTTGGCTGCAAATATTGTCCAATGGTCATCACATCACAATGTACAGCTGCTAAGTCATCAATGGTTTCTAAAACTTCTTCCTCTGTTTCGCCCAAGCCAACCATTAAACCACATTTAGTTCTTACACCTGCTTCGTGCAGACGCTTTAATACTTCCATGCTTCGGTCATATTTAGCTTGAATACGCACTTGTGCGGTTAATCGGCGAACGGTTTCAATATTATGAGAAACAATATCTGGCTTCACATCAATAATACGTTGTAAGTTTTCCCATTTGCCAGCAAAGTCTGGAATTAAACATTCAAACTTAGTTTCAGGACTAATTTCACGAATAGCTTTAATGGTTTCTGCCCAAATAATAGAACCACCATCTTTTAAATCATCCCTATCAACGGATGTAATCACACAGTGTTTTACTCCCATTAATTTTACAGAATTAGCAACGCGCTTTGGTTCATCCCAATCTGCTGGTTTTGGTTTACCAGTAGCCACCGCACAAAATCCGCAAGAGCGTGTGCAGATATTCCCTAAAATCATAAAAGTTGCAGTACCTGCGCCCCAGCACTCACCCATATTAGGGCAATTGCCACTTTCGCAAATAGTATGTAGTTTATGATCTGCTACTATTTTTCTTACTTTTAAATATTCTTCGCCAATAGGTAATTTTACTCTCAACCAATCTGGTTTACGAGGCTTTTCAAGAATTATATCTTTGTTGGAATTTTCCATTTTTAGAACCATTTTTTGCCAAACACAAATGCAACATATAATGTTACAATAAAATTTTCTGCTGGATTTTTTGCCATAATTGGCAAAGCCTTAGGGTAATAATCAAATATCACTCCTGTCTCAATTGCTTTTACTTTATTAGAAAAAGGAGCGTACTCAAAACTTAAATTAAATTTAGCATAAGCTCCAGGATATATTTTAATTTCTCCCAATCCATCTACTAAAGGTCCTCTTCCAGAAATACTATCAATCGTATAAACATCAGGGTCATATTTTACATATTCCTGATATTTAGTTCCAGTACTATTCTCTCTAAATACCAAAATATAATTTGGTTTAGAAAAGGTTAAATTTCCACCCAAATAATATGAGGTTCTAATTTCCACTGATTTTCTATCAGATCGTTTAAAAATAGTTGTTTGATAACCTACCCCTACTCTAAATAATAATATGTTATTTAATTTTCCGTAAATAAATTTTTTAGAGTTATCTGAGTTATTTGAAATTTTAATTTCTTTTGGATGCTTCATATTAAGAGCCTGGATTTCGAACAACCGTTTTCTGGTTCCTGTAACATGCTTGGCTCTCATAAAATTTAAACCAAAACCTCTACTATGAGCAAATATACCAAACGACATTTCATTACGGTATAATACATTAGGGTCTTGTCCATTGGCAATAGCTTGACTAGTACTTTGGGAAAAGCATAAACTACTTATAAAAAGTAATATAAAACTATAGTAAAAACGTTTTGCCATTGGGTAACAAAAATAGTTATAATTTTCGTTTAAATTAATGAATAAATAGGGCTTATTTACTGTAAATAATGCTAATTCTTTGCTGTAAATTATATGGTTTTGCCAAAAAAGTTATCTTTGAGTTTAAATTTAACATTATGATTACCAGTAAAGTAACTTATTTAGGAGAATTAAGAACAGAAGCTACTCATCTTCAATCCAATACTACCATTTACACCGATGCCCCAAAAGATAACCACGGAAAGGGCGAAATGTTTTCGCCAACAGATTTAGTGGCAACAGCTTTAGCAAGCTGTATGATTTCTATTATGGGAATTGTAGCGATGAAGGAAGGAATTACAAAAGTAGATGGCACAACCGCAGAAATAACAAAAATAATGTATGCCGAACCTAGACGCATTGGTGAAATTCATATCAAGGTTACTTTTCCAAAAGGAAATTATACAGATAAAGAAAAGAAAATATACGAGCATGCTGCTTTTACTTGTCCCGTTGCCAAAAGTTTGCATCCTGATTTAAAACAAGTGATTGAGTTTATTTGGTAATGTTTCGTTTATAATGGAATAGTGATAACGAAGATGGTTATGATTTTATAAGAAAAAAAAGAATAAAGGTATTTAATCAAAACCAAATCATAAATAAACAGCTGTATCTGAGTTCTATGAATTCGCAGCTTCTAAAATATCCGCGGCAGAAATATCAGTATGCGAAGCGTTATAAACACAAACGCCATTTTTAATTAATAATACTTGAGGAGAAGCGTGTTCAACCGAAAACACATTGGCTATTTCATTTGAAATATCACGGTGATTCAATAAATCTAAATAATAGGAGGGGATTTTTTCATTGTCAGTCCATCTAGATTCCAGGCGATTTAATGCCATTGAACTAATAGAACATCTGGTACTATGCTTAAAAATAAGAACAGTCAACCCATTGAGCGACTGTTCTTTAGAAAGATTTATAATATCTTGTAACTGACTAATATCGTTTAACTTATGCCAAAGCATGAAAATTAAACTGATTTTTTAGCAGAGATAGTTGTATTAGCTTTAGAGTAAGCTGGACATTTCTCGTGCGATTTGCATGAAGAGATTGTTACACAAAAAGCGAAAGAAAGTGCTGATAATAAAGCTAATTTTTTCATAATTTTAATTTTTTAAAAATAAATAGAGTAACAAATATATAGTAATTTCGCTAACAACAAAAGAAAAGACTGAGAAAAATCATTTTTTATTACACACAATCCATTAACAAGTCGCTAACAATCTAATGACTACAAATTTATTACATAATTCATGGGCAAAAATGCTTGAAATGGAATTTGATAAGTCATACATGAACACCTTAGATGCGTTTTTGGAAAAAGAACGAGCGGCGAACACTATTTACCCAAAAGAAACCGAGGTATTTAATGCATTTAACCTTACACCTTTTGAAAACACAAAGGTTATTATATTAGGTCAAGATCCCTATCACGGGCCTAATCAGGCTCATGGTTTAAGCTTTTCTGTAAATTATGGAGTAAAAACACCGCCATCTTTAGCAAATATGTATAAGGAACTAAAAACTGATATTAGTTTTAGTGTTCCAAACCATGGTAATTTAACAACTTGGGCAACACAAGGCGTATTACTATTGAATGCCACTTTAACAGTTAGGGCTGGAGAACCAGGAAGTCACCAAAAAAAAGGATGGGAAAATTTTACAGACGCAGTTATTAAACTCATTTCAGATAAAAAAGAGCATTGCGTTTTTCTGCTTTGGGGAAATTTTGCCAAAAGCAAAGCGCACTTAATCGATTTAGAAAAACATTTAGTTTTAACTGCTGCACATCCGTCTCCCCTAGCTGGCGGAGCGTTTTTTGGATCTAAACATTTCTCTAAAACCAATGAGTATTTAATTACAAATGGTATAGAACCAATTAAATGGGCATTACCAGGCAATACATTATTTGATTGATAATGTGTTTAAATTTCATCGAATGTTTTAACATTTTTGCAGATTAAGTTTGTATTAGTAAAACATTATTTATAGGTTTAAGAAAAATCTTTGTCCAATATAACGACGCCATGATTAGTATTCAAAAACAAATTCTTTTACTATCCGAATTTCACTTTAAAGAATTTTCTGATTATTTATTAAATACAAATGCTGATTTACCTTACAAATTAGTAACAACCATTCGTCATGCAAAAACACCTCATGAATCGGATGAGTTATGTAAACAA
>SYEI01000387.1 GCA_005800865.1 Bacteroidota bacterium
ACCCTCAATTTTAAATTCATTTTTTTCAGCAACGCGTCTGCTTGAAACATTGTCTTCAGCAATTCTCATAAAAATTTTATTCAATCCCATTGACTGAAAACAATGATTAGAAATAATTGCAACCGCATTTGTTATAATTCCTTTTCCTTCATATGCTTTGTCAATGAAAAACCCTAACTCTCCTTTTGGAATAGTCCAATCAAGGTCTTTTATAAACACAGTACCTACAATTTTGTCTGATAAATTATCTAAAATAATAAAGGTGAAGAACTCTTTCTTTTCTGCCAGTCTTAGCCTCTCAACTATATGAGCCGTTGTCGAAGAAATATCTTTATTGGCATTTAAAGTTTTAGGGAAATATTTAGTAAGGCGATCTTTGTTTTGGTCAACAAATAAATGATAATTTGAAGAGTCTTCGCTGCAAATTGGTCTAATTACAAAATTGTCGAAAGTCATTTATGTCTATTTAGGATGTCTTTAATGCTTGCTGCTAACTAGCTTATACCCGATACAAACCTTCGGGTATCTCGCTATACTTTGGTAGATAACCGAAATAGAGTATCGGTAAGCATATATAAATGTATTCATAAAAAATCAAATAGTGAAATTGACTTTTCCCTAAAACAAATTCAACTTCTGCAACAATTCCGCTCGGCTATTTTCGCTTACTGGAATTTCTTTACCATTTACTAAAACCTCTTTGGGATTTACTTTTTCAATATGTTTAAGGTTCACTAAAAAGGAACGGTGCGTTCTAAAGAAATGAAATAAGGATAATTTTTCTTCTACTACTTTTAAAGTGTAGCTTAAAATGTATTTCGTTTGTTTGGTGTAAATAATGCTGTAATTGTCGCAAGCTTCGGCATACAATACATCGGCGTAATTTACTTTTACCAAACTGTGTTTGTCTTTAATAAAAAAATGATCGTTTACTAAAAACGAATCAGAGAAGGAGACTTGTGTATTTTCTTTTTGCAAATTAAAACTGTGCCAAGCTAAATTTATTTGGGTTTGTATATCGCCAGCTTTAAAAGGTTTTACAATAAATCCAAATGGATTAGTCAATTTTACGCGTTCTAATGTTTTGGCATCCGTATTTGATGAAATGAAAATAAATGGTTTTTTGTAATGTTGATTAATGTAATGCGCGATGTCAATCCCATCTGGACCATCTCCTAAATTAATATCTAATAAAATTAAATCTGGATTTTCTTTTTGCAATAGTTCTTTGGCATCGCTAAAGTTATCGGCAATGCCAGCACTTTTAAAACCTGCATCTAATACATATTGTTCAATATGGTCAGCAATTAAAGGTTCGTCTTCTACGATTGCTATTTTTAAATTAGATGTCATATAACTTAAAGCTATTAATTTTTAATTGAACGCTTGTGCCTTTTTCGGAAGTATCTTCGGTAATATCGGCGCGTAATTTGCGCGATAAAGATTTAATTAATTTGGTGCCAAACGAAGTGCCTGATTCATTTATGGATGCTTGTTTTCCTATGCCATTATCAGTCACTATTAATACAAGAGCGTCTTTTTGCTTATTGAGAGTGATGGTAATCTCTGGTTTTTCAATGGATAAAAAAGCATATTTGCAGGCATTGGTAATCAATTCAGCTGTAATTAAACCAATAGGAATAGCAGATTCTAAATCCATATTCAGGTCAGCTACTTTGCATGTTAACTGAATAGGTGTGGTTGTGACAGACGAGGAAAAGTTCTTTAAAATATCAAAGGCTAACTCTTGCAAGTAGGTGTTAATTTTTATTCCTCTGATATTATCAGATTGATATAATCGTTGATGAATCAATGAAATAGCATTAATACGACTTAAGCTATCTTCGATCACTCGCATTGATTTTTCGTCTGTTAAATCTCTTGCTTGTAAATCTAAAATGGAAGACACCATTTGTAAATTATTTTTGACGCGATGGTGAATTTCGCTCATCATCACTTCTTTTTGTTCTAAATTCGCTTGTATGGCGGCGTTTTTTTGTTCCAATAAACTATTTACTTTTTGCTTATTTCTAAAAAGGAGTATGGTAAACACTAAGGAGATTAAAATTACCACAATCACTACCATAAACAATATTCGTTGTTTGGTGTTAGCCTCATCGTCAATTTTTTTCTGTAATTCAATTTCCTTTACCTTTTGTTGATTTTTCTCTACGTCAAATTTGGCCTGCATTTCGGCAATAGCATCGTTCTTATCTTGATTAAACAATGTGTCTTTTAATGAAGCGTAATTTTGAAAACTGGCATAAGCATTTTTGTAATCACCCATCGAAAATAAAATATCGGCCATGGTTTCATGGCAAAATAATTCTCTTTCAACAGAACCTACTTCTTTGCTAATAGCAATACTTTTTTCGGAATAAGTTTTGGCCGTTTCATATTCTTTTAATTCTTTATAGCACATGGCTAAAGAATTGTAATTGGTAATTAAATGGTATTTATTATTTGATTTTAAAGAATATTGTTCGGCAAGTTTGTAATAGCTAATGGCTTTGGCATACTCTTTTTTTGCATAATATATTTTTGCTAAGGAGTTGTAGGCAGGTGCAAATCCTGGTTTGTAATTTATTTCATGATAAATTTTTAATGCTTCGTTATAGTTGATTTCAGCCAAATCCATTTTTTTGACATAGGTGTATGAAATGCCTTGGTTAATATAAACACCCGCTAAATCTTTTTTATTGGTGGTTTTTTTATAAAGTTCAATCGATTTATCATAGTATTTTAAAGCGTTGTCGTATTGGTATTGCAGGTAATAAGCAATTCCCATTTGAGAATAGCAATGGGCTAATTCACTAACGTCTTTTAATTCTTCAAACAATTTAATGGCTTCAATAAATTGTTTGATAGCAATGTCTGATTTGCCGTTTACATAGTTACAGATGGCTAGGTTTTTGGTGGCGGCTGCAATACCTCTTTTAAAGTTTGCTTCTTTGGCTAATGTTAAAGCTTCTTGAGCTAAATAGCTGGAGCTATCCACATCTACTTTACTTAAATTTTCTGAACGCTTATTTAGCGCATTGATTTTAGCCGTGTCAGTTTGAGACAAAGCCTGTTGGGTTATAAAAAGGATGATGAAAAGAAAAAGTTTGTTCATAGCCACATTAAAAATACACTCATTTACTCAAAAAAGGAAGGTATTCGCCCTATTTTTTTTACGTTCCTAGGTTAATGGCGCAATTTTATGCTAATCAAAAATTAAAACCATGAAAAAAATATTTACAACATTAATGATTTTAGGAGCTAGTCTCTCTAGTTTTTCTCAAAAATTGGACACCGTTTACCGTAACGCAGGGTATGGACAAATGGAACACGTAGGACTATTTAAAGAGTCTAATGGAAATGTCATTATGGCGGGATCATACGCTAGTGGGATTAATGATATTGATCCCGGTTCTAATACTGTACCATTACCACCTGCAAATAATTTTGGGTTTTATTTGATTAAGTATAATGATTTAGGATCTTATTTAGGTCATATGAGTGTGAGCGGAACTGCAAATGTTTTAGCACAAGATGCTGCCAGAGACGCTTCAGGAAATTATATTATAGTAGGTGAGTTTACTGGAACTACAGATTTTGACCCATCAGCAAACACATTTACAGTAAATTCAGGAACATCGCAAGGAAAAGCATTTATTGCGAAATATGATGCTAATTTCAATTTCTTGTCTGTATATACATTTACATCGACTAATTATAGTGCTTTTCAATCTGTGAAAGTAGATGCTGCTGGGAAAATTTATGTTGGTGGATATTTTTGGGGAACTCAAGATTTTGATGTAGGCATTGGTGTTGCTAACGAAACATCAACAACTACAGGCTCGAATGTTTTTCTTATATATGATTCTAGTATGAATTTATTAAACCGATTTGTAAATTTTGGTAGATTTAAAACATTGTGTGAAGTAGATAATAGTGGAAATATTTATTTGGCGGGTTTGTTTAATGCTAATAGTGATTTTGACCCTTCGCCTTCAACTTATACATTAACTCCTATTGGAGGAAGTGATGTATTTATCGCTAAATATAATTCATCTATGGTTTTACAATGGGCAGGGCAAATTGGTAACATAAATAGTGAAAACTTAAAGCAATTGAAATTAGATGGTAATGGAAACCCAATATTATTAGGTGAATTTTCGGGTACTGTTGATTTTGACATGAACACTAGTTCTACCTATACTTTAACATCTGTAGCAACAGATAATTTTTTAGTTAGAATTTCAGCTTTAGGTTTATTTAATTGGGCAAGGCATTATCAATTAAGTAATGTATTTAACAATGTTATCGGTGATTATGTAGATGTGGATGCTAATAATAATATTTATTTGACCGGAGCATTTTCTGGAACTAAAAATTTTAATAATGGAGGAATTGCATTTAATATGGTTGCTACAGGAGATGTAGATGGTTTTGTTGAGAAGCTAGATAATACTGGTGCTCAACAATGGTGTTTTAGATTTGGCGGCAGTACTCCAGGTTTTAATTACACTGGCGGACATTGTATTTCTATTGAAAATTCTGGACAGATTGATTTAATTGGTTCTATGAGGTCAGTGAATGATTTTGATCCTTCACCTTATGACTCTATTTCTATCACGGCATATTCTGGTTTTTATAATAGTTTTATTGCTAAATATAATCAGTTAAAAACATTAACCGTTGCAACACCATCGTTATGTGCAGGTAATACTTTAACAATACCATATTCAATTAACGGAACGTGTAATACTGGGAATATTTTCACAGCGCAACTTTCTGATGCAAGTGGCAGTTTTACTTCGCCAATTTCTATTGGAACAATCAGCGCAACTTCATCAGGAACTATTACTGCTACCGTGCCTTCTACGGTTGCGTACGGCACAAATTATAGAGTTCGTGTTGTATCATCAAATCCAATTCAAAAAGGAGAAAGAAATAATTCTAATATTTTAATTAATAATGCTCCTTCAGTATTATCATCACCAAGTAGTAAAACGGTTTGTATAAATGCGAATACCTCTTTTACATCTGCAGTTTCATCAAATTCTACGACTGTGCAATGGTATTTTAATTCATCTCCTGTCGGTACAGCAACTTTGTCTTCACTAGCACTTACTTCTGTTCAAGCCTCAAACTCAGGAAATTATTATTTAACAGTAACAAATGGTTGCGGTTCAGCTAACTCAAATACGGTTACTTTAACAGTAAATAATCCTTCAGTTACTGTATCTGGATTACTGTCGGTTTGTGCCGGACAATCAACTACATTAACAGCTAGTGGTGCCATTAACTATTCATGGAACACTGGTTCAAACTCATCTTCTATTACTGCTACACCTTCTTCAAATACAAATTATACGGTAACAGGTGTAGATGCGCAAGGATGTATAGATACAGAAACTTTAACTGTGGTTTTAAATGCCTTACCTACAGTATCTGTGTCTACCAGCAATGCTATTATTTGCACCGGAGAAACTAGTACTTTAACAGCAACTGGAGCAAATACTTATTCATGGAACACAACTTCGAGTGGTTCAGCTATTGTTGTTAATCCAACTACTAATACAGTTTATACTGTATCAGGAACAGATGCAAACGGATGTTCAAATTCATCAACTATAACTCAATCTGTCTCTTTATGTACTGGTATTACTCAGTTAGTAAATGAATCATCAGTTTCTGTATTTCCAAATCCATTTACGGATGTAATTACTATTAAAAATACTTTTAAGAATTCTACTATTGTGATTGTTGATGTTTTAGGCAAAGTAGTTTTCGAAAAACAAATTGTATCTTCAGAAACAAGCATTGATTTAAGCGAATTAAAAACTGGTTTTTATCAATTAATGGTGAATGGAGAAAGTAATTCTTATACTCAAAAAATAATTAAACAATAAATAGAAAATATGATCAAGAAAATTATTCTATCGCTATCGATTATCTCGGCAGGTGTATTTAGTGAGATTAAGTCACAAACAATTCCCACTTATCCTAGTGTGGATGATGCTTTGGCGAAAGCTAAAAGTTCTGATTTTTTGAGAGGGCTTTTGAAATTAGATTATAATGCTGATGTTACAAAATGTACATTCTCTAAGAAGTACTATAGTAATACCGAAGAGAAAGAAGTAGATGCTTATTTTGGAAAATACACTAGCGACAGATGCGCTGAACTTTTTCCAATTTCAATGCCCTATGATAGATGTATAACCTATATAACCGTTACAACATCAAAAGATGCTAATGGCACTGTTTATCAAGTGCCAGTTGGCGTGAAGTATTCTCGTTTAAAAAATGATGTGTTAACCAACCAATGGGAATATTATAATGTGGAGTTGGGAAGTCCTAGAGTTATTGGTGGAGTTGCCAATGATAGTAAAGCAAAAATTGCATTGTTGGTGGGAGGTATAAAAAAATTTCCACTTAAAAATGGGCAGCTTTACGGAGGTGATGATGAAACGGGATTTAATGGAAGCGTAGAAGCCTTAAAGCATTTTTCACGAATTGATTCTATTTACTGTAAAGGTGAAAAAATAGATAATGCCAAAGAACAGACTTGGTTTTTTGAAATTAAAGGGCAGGAATATAATTCTAACACGGGAGATATTATTGATGACGCAACTTTAACCGATAATTATATTGTAAACGTTGCATTACAAGTGAAATTAGAAAATGCTAAATGGAATATTGTTGATTTAATGATTAGAGATAATCATGGAAATGATAGATCTAACGTTAAATACAACGGGCCATTATTGGCATGTTTTGGGCAAGTAAACTTTGATAAAATTTATAAAAATACGGCATTCTATCAGTTTGCTCCAGATACAGAAGGCGCATTGAAATTAAAAGCAAAGCAATTACAAAAGGCGATTGAAAACCTTAGCTATAACGAAGAGAAAGACTTAAAATTATTAGTGCAATTTTTTGATCCCGAAAATAATCCTGAAAAAATGGCTTTAGATTTATTTAAAATTTTGAAAGAAGCTAAAGACAAACAATGTACAATACACGAAATTAATGTATACGGAAGTTATTACGGAAAACCAGGTTCAGGGTCAACAGATAATTTTATCAAAATTAATGCTGAATTTAAAAGAGAGTCGTGCTTAACAAAACCTGAACTTAAAGAACAATACAAAGCAGCCGGCATGAATGCCAAGTTAATGAAGCAAACTGGTGGCGACTTATATTCAAGGGCATTGTTTCAAAATAATAGCATTAAATTGGTAATTAGAGAAAATACCCTATTCTTAGTTTCTGCCCCAACATTGAGCGAAGCAATTCCTTTTTAATTTTATTTATATAAAAATTCGGTAAAATTGGGCTAAGTAGTATATGAACGAGGTTACTCTATATGATCCTAATAATTCTGAAAATTACTTTCGATTGCTTATTGAAAAAAGTTTAATAGAAAATCATTGTGAAATATCTATTCATCTTCAAAACGATTCTAAAGTAGTCGTTCCAGAAAAGCGGACTATTCATTTTTGTCAAATCATTAAAATGGCTAATTGGTTTAGGGATATGCCAACTGGTTATGAAGATGTACATTTAGATTTGCTAATACCAGAGCTCAATTTAAAGTTTACTAATTATTATTTCGAAAAAGGAGAAGGTGTTTATTATTTAACTTATAATAGCAATCAAGCTGAACTGTTTAAATTTCAGTTTTGGGAACAATTAGGTAATTCAAATACGTTTATCTATAATGAATTTATGAGATGCATAGAAACTCTCAATTAAAGTGATATATTTAAAAGGAGCTACTCAATAGGAGCAGCTCCTTTTATTTTTATGCCTTGATTTTAATTTTTGCTGAAGGTATGGTAATAATCGTACCATTAGGTTTTTGAACTTTTATATTATCGATGTATCCTATATCTCCAACTCTCATATTGTTAAGAGCTGTTTTTGCTGCTTGTGATAGATTATTTCCAGAACATTGAATACTTCCTCCACCTTTAAGTTCTACATCAAAACTTTTTACGACAAAGTTTACAGGAAACATAAAGCCTACAGATTCTGCACCAACACCTCCCAAAAGTCTAATTTCATTTCTCGTAAATTCTAAATTAGAAGTGGCTAATTTTCCTCCTAGTTTTAGATAGGGTGGTGGAATATCTTTTACTCGAAATGTTTTTACAGGACCTTGTTGTTGATACACACCATTTACTTTGGCCGCCACACTTACGGAGCAGGTTCCAGCCGATTTAACTTTGATGACATATTTTCCAGCAGAAGTTGGCACTGTTTCGGCACCACAACCGCTTACTGTTATTTTTAAATCACTAGGAGAAAATCCTGCACAAGTTGCTGTAATAGGATTTTCGATTCCTGCGTAAAAAATATTCATGTTGTCGGCTGCTACGGCGCTAAAAGGTGGCGCTACCATATAGCTATAATCAAAGGGATAATATTCATCAACACCTCTAGGATTTTTATATTTAATGACCCCTTTTAATTCCTTTTGTCCAGTGCTGCTGGTCATAGCTTCATAATTTCCCATGCCATCTTTAATCGTAATGGCATCGCCTTTATTAATTAGTTTGTTAGTGACAGGATCGTATACAGCGCCAACTAAAACTTCCATGCGTTCGGGAGTTAATTGAGTACTAGAAGCTCCCAAAACAATGTTAGCTTTAAATGGTTGTCCAGCTAATACGTATGCAGAAGGTGCTACAACATCCGCATGTAATTTGTCAATTTTGAAAACAAATTTACTAGAAGCTCCAGCAAAAGTGTGAAGAAATTCAGATTCTAGATTTTTCATATCAGCTTGTATTTTATCCAGATTGGTAATAACAGCAGCCATTGGCATGTGATAAAAATTTTCTAATTCCCAGTTAAGTTTCACACCTTCTTTTATAATATTTCTATCAGTAGGTTTAATTGTGCCTAATTTTTGTTTTAGTGTGGCAATGCTTTCTGCGTCTAATTTTGTTTTAGAGTCTTTCTGCATATTGTCTATTAAGCTTAACAAATCGCTATGCAAATTAGTGAGTTGTTTGCGTAAATCTTTAGCAGAATATTTGGTATCGATGGGTTTGGTTTCATCAGAACCGATTAATAAATAAGTGGGAGTATCAAAATCGTCGAGTCTTTCCATAAAGCGTAATTGTGAGGTGTCTTTTTTTGGTAAGCCTTCTGTTTTTCTGGTAATCATTACTTTCATACTGTCGATATAGGCATCAACAATCCGAATACTTTTTTGTGTTTCGATGGATTTTAATAGATAAGGTTTTGCTTCGAAATTCCCATCATTTACATAGTCTTCAAAAGCTTTTTGAACTCGGCTGTTGTTTTCATCTAATATTAGTTTCGATTTACCAATGCTTTCATCAACCATCACAAATCCTTGTAATATTTCTTTAGATACATTGAGGGCTAAAAGGGCGGTGAGTACTAGATACATCATGCCAATCATCTTTTGTCGGGGAGTTTCTTTTCCTGAGCTCATAGTAGTAGTTTTAGTATAGGTTAGTGGTTTTTGGTTAATCATATAATCGTAGATGAAAAAAAAGTGACAAGAGTTTATAAAAAATAGTTTGAGAATACATTTATTTTATAGGCTTGCTTATCTTTGTTCAAACAAAAAATGTATGCAAGTATTTAAGTTTGGTGGTGCGTCGGTAAAAGATGCTAATGGTGTAAAAAATGTAGCCGAAGTATTAAAACAATTTCCCGACAAAAAAATATCAGTAGTTATTTCTGCTATGGGTAAAACAACGAATGCTCTGGAGCGTTTAGCGAAAGCCTATTTCTATAAAACAGAAAATGCAGAAGCTATATTAGAGGAAATTAAATCATACCACTTTGATATTTGTCAGAAATTATTTCCTGCTTCTTCACATTCAATTTACACTGAATTGGAAAATACCTTTGTGGAATTGTATTGGGCTATTGAAGATGAACCTACTCAGGGCTTCGATTTTGAATACGATCAAATAGTGAGCATGGGCGAAATTATTTCTACGAAAATAGTTTCAGCTTACTTAAATGAAATTGGATTGAATAATAAATGGATTGATGCAAGAGGTCTTATTCAAACTGATAATAGTTACCGTGAAGGTAAAGTGGATTTTGCATTAACTGAGTCATTAATAAAAAGAGATTTAGAAAAAGTATTTACTTCAACTAATATTATCGTCACACAAGGTTTTATTGGCGGCACTTCCGAAAACTTTACAACCACTTTAGGAAGAGAGGGTTCTGATTATACGGCCTCTATATTAGCGTATTGTTTAAATGCCGAAAACGTAACCATTTGGAAAGATGTACCTGGTGTTTTAAATGCCGACCCTAAATGGTTTTCGCATACAAAAAAAATTGATCAATTATCCTATCATGATGCCATTGAGTTAACGTACTATGGCGCAACTGTTATTCACCCAAAAACCATTAAGCCACTTCAAAATAAAAACATTCCTTTGTATGTAAAGTCGTTTTTAAAGCCAAAAGAAGAAGGTACAGTAATTAAAGATGGAGATAAACGATTGAATATTCCTTCTTATATTTTTAAAATCGACCAAGTTTTAATTTCTATCCAACCAAAAGATTTTTCGTTTATTGCCGAAGATAATTTAAGTGATATTTTCGACCTGTTTTCGAAACATGGAGTTAAAATTAATTTGATGCAATTATCCGCTATTAGTTTCTCGGTATGTTGTGATCATGATATTATTAAGATTAAAACATTAGTTAATGAATTACAGACGCAGTTTAAAGTATTGTATAATTCCGGATTAGAATTAATGACTGTTCGTTATTACACCCAAGAAACCATTGATACGTTAACGCTTAATAAAGTTATTTTATTAGAACAAAGAAGCCGATATACTGTTCAAATGGTAATGAAAAATGAAATTGCCGAATAATAGTTTTATATTTAATTAATCTTAATTCTTTAATATGGCAACAACAGAAAACATAGGCGCGCCTCCAGGAACATTATTTTATAATGGAGAAGTGCGGACAGATAGAATTAAAATTACTTTAATTGAATATAATGAGACGGAATTTTTTGAGCAGGAATTTTATGATTTATCTGATTGTTTATCTCATGTTAAACCAAACATGGTTAAATGGCTTAATGTAGAAGGTTTGCATAAGCCAGAATTGGTTGAGGCTATTGGTAAATTTTACAACATCCATCCATTAACCATGGAAGATATTGTGCATGTTGATCAACGCCCTAAGTTTGAAGACTATGATAATTATGTTGTATCTATCATGAAGATGATTAGTTATACGACTGAAGTTAAATCAGAGCAGCTATCTATTATATTATTGGAAAACACAGTCCTGTCTTTTCAAGAACCAAATAATGGAGACGCTTTTGATATTATTAGAAGTAGATTACGTCAGTGCAAAGGAAGAGTGAGAAAATTAGGAGCCGATTATTTGGCATATGCTTTAATGGATGCTGTAGTAGATTGTTATTTCACAGCTATCGAAAAAATTGGAGATAAGATTGAAGAAATCGAAGAAGATATTATTAGCGAAAAAGATAAAAAGTCTCTATTAGAATTGTATCATTTAAAACGCGAAATGATTTATTTACGTAAGCAGGTTTGGCCAATGCGTGATATGATTAACAATATGGTTCGCTCAGAAACAACTTTAATAAATCCTACTAGTGATATTTATTTGCGAGATTTAACAGATCATGTGACTCGTATTATTGATACGGTTGAAACTTACCGAGATTTATTATCAGGCATTATGGATATTTATTTAAGTACCAATGCCAATAAAATGAATGAAGTGATGAAGGTGTTGACTATTATGTCTTCCATCTTTATTCCGGTAACATTTATTGCAGGTGTTTACGGAATGAATTTCGATAATATGCCTGAATTACATTCGCGCAGTGGTTATTTTGTAACCTGGGGAGTAATGCTTAGTTTAATAATAGGTTTGTTGATTTATTTTAAACGTAAGAAGTGGATGTAATGTTTATTATAAATCGGTATGACGCAAAACAATAAGAATTTTATACAACACATTGCTATTTATTTAAATCGCTTTATTTGTGTTGTTTTATTGTTTTTGTCCCAATCAATTTGCGCACAATTTTATCAGATTAGAAATTTTAATGCCGAAAATGGCCTTGCAAGTCCCGAAGTATACGGACTCATGCAAGATTCAAAAGGATATATGTGGTTTGCTACTGACATGGGAGTTAGTAGGTATAACGGGAATGAATTTGAGAATTTTAGTACAGAAAATGGATTGCCAGATAATACAGTATTTGGATTTTGTGAAGATTCTAAAGGTCGAATTTGGTTTCGTTCGTTTTCAGGAAAATTGTCTTATTATTTAAATGATAGCATTTATACATTATCCTGTAATTCATTTTTGGAAGCAGAAATGAGGAAAAAGGCTGTTATATTTACTTCTATTTATGTAGATGAAAGAGACACAGTTTGGATAGGAACGAACTATCCTTTTTTGTTTAAAATTTCACCTACCTGGAATGATAAAAATGTTTCTAAAATTGATTGCCCCTCTAGTGGTGGTTATTTATATTTATTTAATAATAATGCATCCATTTATGGAGGTCATCAAGGAAGAACAAGTTTAGTAACTGTTTATCAAAGTAGCGGTCAAAAAATTTGTGAAATAGATCCAGAAGTTAAAATTGCATCTAGGTATTATGGAATGCGGTTAAAAAACGGGACGTTTTTAGCTTCAGTAAATAATGTACTTATAAATTTTACACCCAACAAAATAATTAGTAAAGTTGAATTGAAGTCAACTATTAACTCATTACTAGAAGATAAAGATGGAAAAATAGTTTCTGCTACGTATGATGGAATAAGAATTCACAAAAGCGGTGAGTTAAACAAATTTGAAATCATTCCCGATTTTTACGACAAAGTTTTTACTGGAATTGTTATTGACAAAGAGAATTCCTTGTGGTTGGCAGCAGAAGGTCAGGGGGTATATAATATTCCATTTACAGAAGGACGATATTATACGAATGAGCACGGTTTAATACAAAGTAAAATATCTACTATCCTTCAAAAGGATGGGGCTATTTTATCAGGGCATCTTAATGGAAGTGTGACTTTAATAAAAGATAGTGTAATTAAGTTACTTGAACTTAATTCAAAAAACACGATTGATATATTCAATAATCGGGTGTATCATATTTATGTTCACAACAAGTCGGATATTTATGTCTGCAAAAGACAAAGCACATTTAAATTAACTAGTGACTTCAAAAGTTATAAAGAACTCGATATAGTTGGAATAAAAAAAATTGCCAAAAGTAAAGGTGATATGGTTTGGGTTCAACAGGCTCGTCATATTAAACTGTGTAATATTTCTAAGGATTTTGAAACATTAAAAACAATTTTATTTGATCAGTACATTGATGATATTTTCGAAGATTCTAAAGGAATTCTCTGGATCTCATCTATAAATGGTTTATGGAAATATGAACATGATTCGTTAATTTTTTTAGGTGAACAGAATAAATTATTGACGAGTAGGATAATTAATATTGAAGAGGATAAAGATGGAGTGCTTTGGATGGCAACAAGAGGGAAGGGTATTATCGTAAAGAGAGGAAAAGAGTTTCACAATATCACTCAAACTAATGGCTTGGCAAGTAATATGTGTAGAAACTTATTTATTGATAAGGAAAATATAATTTGGATTGGAAGTAATAATGGATTGAGTAAAATAAAAGCTCTTTCTTCTAATCTATTTAATTATAAAATTGATGTATATACAAAAAAGCAAGGTTTGCTATCCAATGAAGTCAATTATATTCTAAGTAAAGGTAGTAATCTCATTTTGGCTCATAATAATGGGATTTCAGTATTAAATCCGACTCTATTAAAAAGTAATACTACACCACCGCCTGTTTATATTACGAACGTTTTAAATAATAGTGCGAATTATAAAAATGATTCCATTAGTTTTTTATACAACGAAAATTATTTAAAAATTTCCTACATCGGTATATCTTACAAAAACCCAGGAACGGTTGAGTATAAATATAGAATGGAAGGTTTAGATACAAGTTGGGTTTACACTAATTATACATCCGCACAATTTCAAACATTGTATCCTGGTAATTATAAATTTATAGTGTATGCAAAGAATAACGATGGTTATTGGAGTGAAAAACCTGCGGTATTATATTTATCAATATTGCCTGCATGGTGGCAAACTTGGGTTTTTAAGCTATTTGTATTTGGTTTATTTGTTGCTTTAGTTTTTTTGATTATAAGATGGCGTTTAGATAAAATTAGAAAAAGAGAATCAGAAAAGACAGAACTCCAAAATAAAATTGCCTCTACAGAATTAAAGGCTTTGCGTGCACAAATGAACCCGCATTTTATTTTCAATGCAATTAATTCTGTTCAGTATTTTATGACAAGTAATGATCCTGAGTCTTCACAAAAATACTTATCTAAGTTTGCGAAGTTAATTCGATACGTTATGGATAATTCTAAACCTGCATCTATTCCTCTCGAAAAAGAACTAGATGCTTTGAGGCTATACATTGATTTAGAAGCATTACGTTTTGAAAACCGATTTGAATATCAAATTGTAGTTGATGAAAAAATCGATCCGGGCTTTATTCAAATTCCTTCAATGTTAATACAGCCCTACGTTGAAAATGCTATATGGCACGGATTAATGCATAAAAAAGATAATCGGAAATTGAGTATTAGTATTAATATCAAAGATTCGATTTTGGTTTGCGTCATTCAAGACAATGGTATTGGAAGAGAAAAATCGAGGGAAATTAAATCACTTGATTCTAATACATATCATAAGTCTTTTGGAATGGCGGTAACAAAAGAGCGATTAGAGATTATTAGTCGATTAAATAATATTAACCCACAAGTTAATATAATTGATCTTTATGAAAATGGAATAGCAATGGGAACAAGAGTTGAAATTAGTATCCCATCTTTTTAATATTTAGAACATTTGTTATATGATGATTAGAGCTGTTATAGTTGATGATGAAGAAAAAGGAAGGTTAACCTTAAAAAATGTAATTGAAAAAAACTGCCCAAATATCCAGATTCTAGATTTATGCGATTCTGTATTAGCTGCTACAGAATCTATTGAAAAGCATAATCCAGATTTGGTTTTTCTTGATATAGAAATGCCATTTCAAAATGGTTTTTCGTTATTTGAAAAATTTAAGAATCCCACTTTTGACGTTATTTTTATTACCGCCTACGATCATTATGCTATAAAAGCTATTAAGTATAGCGCTATGGATTACTTATTGAAACCCGTTGACGCTGATGAATTAAAAGCCGCAGTTGCCAAAATAAAGCAGAAAAAAACGAGTTTACAATTGCCAGATTTTGAGTTATTACTTTCTAACTTAAAGTTGAAAGGTAATTCCGCAAAAATTGCAGTGCCAACTTTTGAAGGATTGCAAATGATTAACTCTACGGATATAATAAAGTGTACAGCAAATGAAAGCTATACTGAGATTGTACTAACCTCTGGAAAAAAAATAATGGTTTCTAGAATTTTAAAAGAATATGAAGATTTACTTTCTGATTTTAATTTCTTCCGAGTGCACAACTCTTGCCTTATTAACTTAGCTCATGTTGCCAAGTACATTAAGGGTGATGGTGGATATGTTGTAATGATTGATGGCGAAAGTGTAGAGGTATCTCGTAGAAAAAAGAATGAGTTGCTAAATAAACTCGCTTTAATTCAAATTTAGGTCGCCAGTTATTTTCTTAACAGACCATTTATTACCAAAAAACAACCGAGTATTGGTTGGTGATTTTTAGTGTTTAGTATTATGATGTAATTTGAATCATATTAATCACTAAAAAATACATCATGAAACACAATTTCTTTAAAAAACTTTATGGAGTCTTTGCGATTGCAGTAACTTCCATCACTTTTGCGCAAAGCCCACAGCTCCAAAGTTGGAGTATTCCTGTTAATTCAGTTAATTTTACTTCTGGCTCGCCTGTATCTTCATTATTACCAAGTTCTAGTTCCGCTGGAGGATATTATAACCCATCAGGATCTGAAAATGAAGTATCAATTGCTTCAAACAGTATGCATGATTCTAATGGGAATCTTTTATTTTTCGTTACTCAAGACGCCTATGATAATGGCTACCTTAAAGTTTTTGATAAAAATGCTAATTTGGTTGGCAATGGCGTTTTAAAATACGATTATAATTATACTGTTTATGTTGGTTCAGGTGTTGGCGTCCCTACACCAAGTATTACTTTGGGATATAAATTTAATAGTTGGGCAAAAGAAATTAGTATTATTCCTGTTCCAGGAAATTGTAATCAGTATTATATCATTGCGGGGTTTCAAGATGAACATAATTTATCTGGGGCAATTGCTTACCAACCTGTATATGCAAAAATAGATTTAAGTATTGGAACTAATGGGCAAGTGCTTCCCGTTACTAGTTCTTCAAATTTGAAGGG
>SYEI01000388.1 GCA_005800865.1 Bacteroidota bacterium
GAAGCAAACCTGTTTGATAATTTACTTTTGTATCCACATAACGATAAGCTGTTTTTACATTCAATCGTTTACGGATTTCCCAACCAAACTCTACTTGCGCGGTGTTTGAATACGATGGTCCGTTTAAATTATAAAAAGAAACTTCTTGCGTATTATTATCTACATCCACTACCACTTGTTGTGTAAAATCAGTACGGTACAAATCAATGGTTACATAAGCATCTTTATAATTCAACTTCATTTTTTGAGTAAAGTTAAATCCATAGTTCCATCCTGTTTCTGGCTTTAAACCATAAGGCATTGTTAAATCACTTGGCTTGATAATCCAATCTCTTGAAGTTGCCATTAAAGGCGTATTCTCAGCAAATACATTCGCTGTTTTTAAAGCTCTACCCCCGCTAATTCTAAAAACGGTTTTACTACCTTTTAGTGCATAACGCATGTGTAAACGCGGTGTAAAAAACAAGCCATAATAGTTATGATAATCGGCACGTAATCCTGCCACTACATTAAATTTCTCACCTTTGTTATGAGCAAACTCTGCAAAAGCTCCAGCCACTTTTTCATGACGATCAAATTTGAATAAACGATACGTTTCGCTGACGTTATCATCTAAATAACTCGCGCCAATTTTATAGGTGTTATCCGTTGTTTTAATGATTCCCTGAAAAATATAATTGGCATAAAATGTTTTTTGTAAACCAGTATAGGTATTTAAACCATAGGTATTATGTTGATCATGATTTAAGTAAGATAACTGTAATCCCATACTTGTTCCTGGTTTCTTTCTGAATACAAATCCTGTTTTACTATATAATTCCCACTTTTTGTTTTTTATTTCAACCAAATATAATGGTAAAGTATCTGCAACAACAACTGAATGCCCAGGACCGTGAGATATTGTATCAAAATCAATGGCAGGATGGTTTTGTCCAGCGTTTCTAACATCCTCTAGATAGCCACCTCCAAATTGCGCTTCAAAACCTTTTCCTGAATTATAAGCATACTTATTCATCACATTATATTGTTTACCAGTTGGAATATCCAAAAAACCATCGTGATTCATATCTTCTTTTAAAGGATTAAAATTTGCATGGGTTAATAATCCAACCGCAAATTTTTCATTAAAACGATGCTTCACGTTTAAATTATATTCGTTACGAGCATTTTGATTCACATATGTATTAAAGTTTAAACGATCAGACGTTTCTGGATTTTGTAATTCGGTATTAATCTGTCCCGTAAAACTTTCGTAACCATTAATTACAGAACCTGCACCTTTGCTTAATTGAATGGATTGAATCCAAGTCCCCGGAATAAAACTTAAACCATAACCATTTGCTAAACCGCGCATGTAAGGCATGTTCTCTTTTGTAATTTGAGCATACTGTCCTGATAATCCAAGCATTTGAATTTGCTTAGTTCCAGTAACCGCATCTGCAAAATTAACATCCACACTGGGGTTGGTTTCAAAACTCTCGGATAAATTACAGCAAGCGGCCTTCATTAATGAATGCTCATTTAATGTTTCCATTTTGATGGCACTCATGTAGGATAATTCTGTTCCTGAGGATTGATACACCACTTCTACTTCATTTAACTCTACTCCACCTTTTAATCGGATAGACAAGAATTTCGTGGTATCTTTAATTGCTAAGGTATCACTCTTATAACCAACAGCGGTTATAATTAAACGATTGGTTTCGGTAGTTGATGGAATAGAAAACAAACCATTGACATCTGTTGTTGAACCTATCGATGTATTCAACCAAAATACGGTTACCCCAGGAAGTGCTGACGTATCTTTCTTGTTTTGCGAAATCTCCACCACTCTGCCTTTTACTTGCGCAAAACTAGGTAACGACAAAACAAGCCCAAAAAGAGCTAATAATAACTTATTCATGGTTATTATTTTTTCTTACAATCTGTTGATTGATATTTGCAACAAGAAGGCAATGCGTTATAAGCTGCCGCATCTGCTTTTTGACTTCCTGTTTCATGACCTGATTTTGCAATAGTTTTTTCTATTTGCTCAAGAGTCACTTTTTTCGAATCAAAAGTTATGGTCAAAATTTGAGTTTCTTCTTTCCAAATCGCATTTTTAACGCCTTTGATGTCAGCCGCATTTTCTATACGTTCTTTGCATTCCCCACAATTTCCTTTAACGGATATAGTGGATGTGGTAACTGTTGTTTGAGCATTAATTTTTACTGAAAAGATGAACCCTAATATAAATATGATGATTGTTTTCATTTTGATGATTTTTAATTTTATAACCGCAAAGAAAAAGAGAAGTTATAGAGAACGCCAAGTATTATAAATAAAAATATAAATTTCCTCTGAGCTCTTTGCGAAAAACTCAGCATCTTAGCGGTTAGAGATCATCAAATTCTAATCACACTACATTCAACAATATCTTGCTGAACCAAATTGGGTGGATGCACTTTTTTATCGATGGATAAAAAATCGGCAATAAAGCATTTTAAAGGTGCGAAGTTAAAATCAGGTCTTACAATAAATAACTCATGTATTGGAGCCTTAATAGAATTAACTAAAGTATAAAAGGTAAAGTCTTTTTGAAACGACACATGAACCAACTCATTCTTGCAACAACCATCATCGGTCATTTCCGCTTCTTCTTCTCCACCACAACAAGATTTAGTTTTAGAAAATAAGGTCACCTTCTCTAACTCTCCTCCACAATAATGAGAAAATACAGATACACCAACTGTAGACAACACGTAAATGATGGCTACAAATGCTATAAATATTTTAGAAAAATTCTTTTTCAAAACCTGTTAATTTCTACTGACAAATTTATAATGTATTCTTATTCAAAAATAACAAATTTGTTAAAGAATTACAAACTATATGACTCCTGCGGAAGCACAACATAAAATCCAAGAACTCTCTAAGCTATTAGAACAACATAATTATAATTACTATGTGTTGGACAATCCAACCATAAGCGATTATGAATTTGACAAATTGTTAGAAGAACTCATGGCTTTAGAAAAACAGTTTCCAGAATTTTTATCGCCTAACTCCCCTAGCCAACGTGTTGGCGGACAAATTACTAAAGAATTCAAATCGGTGAAACATCAATACGCGATGTTATCCTTAAGTAACAGCTACAATCAAGAAGATTTACTAGACTTTGACCGACGTGTGCGCGAAGGTTTGGGCATTACTGCTAGTGGCGGATTATTTGATGAAGCCATTGACTACGTGTGCGAATTAAAATTTGATGGCTTATCCATTAGTTTAATTTATGAACATGGCAAATTAACACAAGCTATTACGCGTGGAGATGGTGTGCAAGGTGATGATGTAACCACCAATGCCAAAACCATTAAATCGATTCCTTTACAATTAAAAGGCAACTATCCCGATAAATTTGAAATACGAGGCGAAGTATTTATGCCTCGCCCAGTGTTTGATGCCATTAATAAAGAACGAGAAGAAATTGGAGATGCCTTGATGGCCAATCCTCGTAACGCCGCTTCGGGTAGCATGAAAATGCAAGATTCGGCGCAAACTGCTAAACGTAAATTAGATTGTTTTTTATATTATGTTTTAGGAGAAAACTTACCGCATCAATCGCATTTTGATAATATGCATGCGGCTAAATCGTGGGGCTTTAAAATTTCGGAAGACGCTAAATTATGCAGCGGCATTAACGAAGTGATAGATTTTATTAATTACTGGGATAAAAAACGGTTTGATTTACCTTACGATATTGATGGCATTGTGATTAAAGTAAACGGTTATAATCAACAACAAAATTTAGGATTCACCGCTAAATCACCACGCTGGGCTATTGCTTATAAATTTAAAGCAGAGCAAGTAAGTACCGAATTACAAAGCATTGCTTACCAAGTGGGACGCACAGGAGCCATCACACCAGTTGCTAATTTGCAACCTGTTCAACTTGGAGGAACTACAGTCAAACGTGCCTCGTTACACAATGCTGATATTATTGAAAAATTAGATGTACGCCTTGGCGACATGGTGTTTGTAGAAAAAGGTGGAGAAATTATTCCGAAAATTATTGGTGTTGATTTAAGTAAACGTAAAGCGGAATCTCAACCAACCCATTACATTACGCATTGCCCCGAATGTAATACCGAACTACAACGTAACGAAGGAGAAGCCAATCATTTTTGCCCGAACGAAAATGAATGTCCGCCACAAGTAATTGGGAAAATGGAGCACTTTGTATCTCGCAAAGCCATGAACATTGATAGCTTGGGTGGAGAAACCATAGTACAATTATTTAAAGCAGGCTTGGTAAAAAACATTGCTGATTTATACGATTTAAAAAAAGAACAGCTCTTGCCTTTGGAACGCATGGCCGAAAAATCAGCCAATAATTTAATTGAAGGTTTAGAAGCTAGTAAACAAGTGCCTTTTGAACGTGTGCTGTATGCCATTGGCATCAGGCACGTGGGAGAAACCACCGCTAAAAAAATTGCGAAGAAAGTAAAGACCTTGGATGTGTTGATACACTCTACCAAAGAAGAACTATTAGCCATTGATGAAGTAGGAGAAATTATTGCCATTAGTTTACATGAGTTTTTTAATAATGAAAAAAACAAAGCCATTATTGAAAAACTAAAAGCCGCTGGCTTACAATTTGAATTAAGCGAAGAACAACAACAAGGTGGCAGCGATAAATTAAAAGATTTAACTTTTGTGATTAGTGGTGTGTTTGCCAAACATAGCCGCGACCAATACAAGGAAATGATTGAACTGCACGGAGGAAAAAACTCTGGCTCTATCTCCAAAAAAACGAGTTTTGTATTAGCAGGCGATAATATGGGCCCTGAGAAATTAAAGAAAGCAGAATCTTTAGGAGTGAAGATGATTAATGAAGATGAGTTTTTGGAGATGTTGGCTTAGAAATTTGTATATTTATGAAACCAGTAAGAACCAAAAAACTGGTGTAATATTGCTAAATTTGCAATATAAGCACCATAAAATGGTTCCTATAAGCTAGTTATAGGGCATTTTAGGACAATCAACAAGCATAAAGACAAATGGGAACTTGGAGCAACAAAATAGACGGTAACGACACCTTTCAAGACATATATCAAAACTTCTTCGACCTATATAATCAAGGACAAAATCCTATTGAAATATCTAAACAAATTCAGGAGGACTTTGCTGATATGTTTAACGACTATGACGACAGAAACAATAGTTTATTCGGACTTGCATTTGCTCAATGGGAGACAAAATCACTTGACTCTAATATTTATAAGCAAGTAAAAGAAATAATCGAAACTGGTGTAGACCTAGAAGTTTGGAAAGGGCTTGGTTCAGACGTAAAAACATTAAAGCAAAGACAAACAGTTCTTGAGAAATTTCTTATAAAAATCTCAACTGAAAAAGAAAAATCCAAAAGGCGAGTTAAACCAAAATTTGAATATAACGCAATTCATTTATTGACATTACCTGCTCCAGACAATAACAAGACTTTTGAAATTATAGAAAGTTATGTAAATGGAGAATACAAGGATACTTGTTCTTCTATAAGTTGGTCATCCGGCGGCGGCTCTGTATTTTATTTTTACGAAAAAGGAAAGTATATTACTGCGCGTTGGGTCGACAGCCATACCTTAGAAATTAAGCACGACAAGACAATAACATTTACGAAAAAAGATGAATCATTTTTCTTCTGTGGTGACAAAGGAGTGGTTAATTATATAGCTGAATAAAAAACGCCCTATAACACACGGTTCCTATGTAAAGCAGCAAAAGTTTTCAACAAAGTTCGGAAGCAACGCTACACCTCTTGAAAATAGAGAGAAATTCGGACAAGCGGAGGCTTGAGCGTTTCTGTCTGTTTGAAAGAGGAAATTCTTGAACA
>SYEI01000389.1 GCA_005800865.1 Bacteroidota bacterium
AGCTTCAAAATTTATTTCTGGCTTTTTATTTGCTAAAGGTCTTGAAAAAATTGTTTTTGGCGTTGTGTAATTATTAAAAAAGCCCCCATTTTTTAAATAAAAAGAATTAGCGTCAAGTCCGCCTGCAAAATCCATTCGGTATTCTTTTGCACCCGTATTGTCGGTTGTAAAGCGGGCCGAATTAATTTCTAACCAAACTCCTTTTTCGTCGCAAATCCATTGATTGTTAAATAAGACTTTACGAGAAAAATCGCCTTGTTCTGGAACAAAATTCTCTAGAAATGAATGAAATCTTTTTAAATACGTATTGGTTTGCGGACGGTTAAAGCTCGCAATCAAAAGCCATTTTCCTTGTTCTGGTGCGTAAAAGTAGGCTGTATAAGTTGTTGTGTTGTTGTTTAGTGGAAATCCTTGTAATAAAAATTTATAAGTAGTTCCTGCTTTCCAGTTGTATTTTAGGTAACTCTGTCCTCCTGAACCTTCGTTTCCGAATTCGCCGGTATGTACATTGTCACCTTTTTTAAGCATTTTTATTTTATGTGATTCAGGAATACTAGCTGGATCATCTGTTGTAAACGGACTCCAAACAGAGAATAAAACTCTTCTTTCGGAAGCTGAATTTACTTGAATTCCGAAGTATCCTTCTCCAAAACCATTTGCCATAAAATAAGAACCAATTTTGTCTTCGTTTTCAGGAACAGTAAGTTCGTTGTAATACCATTTTGCATTCGTGTTTTCTGGAACTTGATAGTTTAAGTGCACAGATGGGCCGCGACGCCCCCAATGGTAGAAGTTTCCTTCGTTGTTAGGAACGAAAGCAATTTTTGCATCGTAATCATCACTTGAAATCGTTAAGCGATTAATTGACGGAAAACGATCACCTGTTTTGCTGATTCCTTTTATTTTTACGGCAACATATCCTTCTTGGTTTATTTTCCAAGTTCCCGCTGTAACTGCTTTTTTTGATGCAGTAAGTTTGACTCTTTTAGCTTCATTGTTGATCGAAAATTCAAGTTCTGATTTTCCAAAAATCTGCACTGATTCTTCAATAGTAATTTGAAAAGTTCCTGCTTTTGATACTCTAAAATAAGCGGTGAAATATTCATCAGAATTGGTCCAGTTTTCAATACCGTTATCTGTAATTGTATTGCTTTCGTCTACATGTTTAGAACTATAAGCATTACCGGCAAGTGGCAGCGAAATTTTGGTTTTTGGATTTTCTAAACTTGTTTTTTCGCTAAAAATGTCGTTGCTGGCTGTACAGGAAAAAGCGGCTAAAGCAAGGATTAAACAGAATATGTTTTTCATAGTTATAAGTAATTTGGTTTTTCTTTTTTTGAAGTTCCTCTCTAATGAACCAAATTAGAGAGGCTTCAAAAACAAAAACAATTCTAAACAATTATGGGTTTTGAGTCAGTGTTCCTGGGTAAGCATTTATTTCTGACTGCGGAATATATTGTACTACTCTTGGGCTTGAAGCTGGCCAGTCAACCATTGGTAAATGCGGTCCTGGATAGTGACGTGTCATCGTTTGTCCGTTTCTATAAACATCATAACCTCGGTGTGCTTCAAAAGCTAGTTCTAATTGACGTTCTTCGTCTACACGCTGTACTGCATTTGTATTGTCTAATGATGTATAGCCGCCGCCAACGATTGATCTTGAACGGATAATGTTTAAGTTCGTCAATGCACTGTTATAATCTCCTTTTTTAACATAAGCTTCTGCCATATTCAAATACAATTCATCTAATTTTGAAATAGAAGGGGAGTACAAGTGAGAGTCATTATTTTGTAAAGAACATTTGGTGACATAATACATAGGATAAACTCTGTTTAACAACATCATATAATCTTGTTCACCTGTATATGTTTTTCCTTCATATACAATTGAATACTGATTTTCCGCTGCATTTACTACTGTTAAGTTATAATCTGTAGATCCAATTGTGATATAATACGAACCATTAGAATTTGTTTTAAGAGGCTGCTGCATATAGTTATAGCCAGTTTGCGTGCCGCTTGTATTTTTAATGTCGTAGATAAAACGGAATGCTTGAGTTTTGGTTCCAGCTTCGTCTGTATCGTATTGCGGGTCAATAAAAGCCCAGCGAGCATCTTTTTTCAATCCTGATTTTCTTAATAAATCCAAGTATTTTGCACTTGCGTACATTTCGCCCCATCCTTGACCTTGAATGTTAGCATACATACCGCCAATTCCATAATAATGATCATAACCTGAAAATTCTGAAGCTACACGTTTAACAGCAAAAATAGTTTCGGTTTGTTCATCAGAATCCGGTGCATAAGTATTAGATTTCATAAAACTTTCACGGCTCAATAGTTTATACTTCCCACTATTGATTACTTTGTTAGCGTATTCGATTGATAGTGTTGCATAATCCTGATTAGGATTTTCATAGGTACCACTCATATATAAGTATACTCTTGAAAGCATTGCCTGCGCAGCTTCCTTTGTAGCATAAGCTGCAGATCTGTCAACAGTCATTAAAGATTCTGCTTTTTTAAGATCGCTGATCGCTTGTGCATAAGTATCTTTTACTGTTGATCTATCTGGTAATACAAGATTAATTACGTCTGCTGGCAACCCATTTACAATTGGCACGCCTAAATTAGTTTCCGGCGATTGCGAATAAGGTCTTCCATAAGTACGGCATAAGTAAAAATAGATCATGCCTCTTAAATAATACGCTTCACCAAGTTGTTGATCTACAGTTGCGCTTTCACCTTCTGTAATCATTTTAATTAAATCACTTGACTGTGAAACAATCTTATAACTGTTGTTCCAAAAAACAGATAATCTATCATTGTCTGGAATGTGCTGATAGGAAATGAAAGAGTAAAATGAATCTGTAGATGTTCCTCTAATCATGATATTGTCACTTGGATATTCTCCAACTCTGTGCATAACATCAGACCAGCCTTTTAATTGTGCGTAACAGCCGTTTAATAAAACTTCTACAGCTGCTACTTTATCTTCTTCGATTTTGTCTTTTGTATAGGAACCAAATGGCTCTCTGTCTAAATCACATGAGGACAGAAAACTAATTGCCATACATAATATAAATATTTTTTTCATGATTTTGTTTTAAAGAGTTACGTTAAGTCCTAGTACAATTTTGCGCGTTGAAGGATATACTTGTGTTGCTACACCTGTAATAGTATATTGTTGATTTGCTGAGTTGTAAGTAGGAGGGAGTTCAGGATCAACACCAGAATAATGACTGATGGTAAACAAGTTTTCTCCAGCGATATATAATCTTAAATTTGAAATATAAAGACGCTCAATCGGCATATTGTATCCAAAAGTGATGCTTCTCATTTTTAAGTAAGTACCTGTTTCTAAGAAACGTGATGACGCTTTGTTTGATTGGCTGTTGTTATCATAAAGTGCCTGTGGATGAGTCGCAATATCTCCTGGTTTTTCCCAACGGCTCCATCCGCTGTGAAGTTTCATTTGATTTCTGTCATTATAAGCACCATCTGAATCAAATTCTGCTCTCGCATAATTATAGATTTCACCACCAAC
>SYEI01000390.1 GCA_005800865.1 Bacteroidota bacterium
CTCGCTTTGGTGTTTATGTAGCTTACATTTACTACCGAAAATTATTTAATAAAATAAAATCGCTTCATCCTGAGCGTATTTTGGAAGAACGTATTCGTATTCCAAATTCTCAAAAAATGGCATTATTTGCTAGCTCTTACGTTCGTCATAGTTTAAATTTATTGTAATTTTCTTTTCCTGTTATGGTAAATGAGTACGTCATACTAGTTGATGAACAAGACAATGATATTGGTGTGATGGAAAAAATGCAGGCGCATCAAGAAGGATTATTACACCGTGCCTTTTCTGTTTTTGTTTTTAATGATAAAAAAGAATTGTTGTTGCAGCAACGTGCTTTATCAAAATACCATAGCGCAGGTTTATGGACAAACACTTGCTGTTCTCATCCTCGCCCCAACGAAACTATAAAAGATGCAGCCAATCGCCGTTTATTTGAAGAAATGGGTTTGAGTTGCGATTTAAAAATTGAAACTAATTTTATTTATAAAACTCCTTTTGATAATGGTTTAACCGAGCACGAGTTAGATTATGTTTTAATGGGTGCTACAAATCAAAATCCAACAATTAATAAAGAGGAAGTTGAAAACTACAAATGGATGTTAATGGCAGATATCAAAAAAGATATTATCTCAAATCCAAATCATTATACATCTTGGTTTAAAATTGCTTTAGAAAAAGTCTTTTAATCGAAAATTCTTCATTTTAAATTATTGCCCACTTCATTTGTCAATATTTTAACAAAATATTTTTCAAATGTCTGATAATCAATAAATTAATTATTTTCTTATTTCAGATAATTCCTTATTTTTGCACCCTTAATTTTAATAAAACATATGAACGATTTAGTAATTTACATGATTCCGTTATTAGGAGTCCTAGGTTTAGTGGTAATGGCAATTAAATCTGCTTGGGTTAGTAAGCAAGATGCCGGAGATAAAAACATGCAAGAATTAGCTGGTTATATAGCTGATGGCGCGATGGCTTTCTTAAAAGCCGAATGGAAAGTGTTAAGTATATTCGTTGTATTTGCAGCGGCTTTATTAGCATATTCTGGAACAATTCATGAAGTAAATGGCAAAGAAATCCACTCAAGTTGGATTATCTCTATTGCTTTTATTATAGGAGCGGTATTCTCTGCAACAGCAGGATACATTGGTATGAAAGTAGCTACTAAAGCTAACGTTCGTACAACTCAAGCAGCTCGTACAAGTTTAAAACAAGCTTTAAAAGTATCTTTTACTGGCGGTACAGTAATGGGCTTAGGTGTTGCTGGTTTAGCAATCTTAGGTTTAGGTGGTTTATTTATCGCTTTCTTAGGAATCTTCGGAGATTTAGGAGAGAATACTGTAAAAACAGCGATCGAAGTATTAACTGGATTCTCTTTAGGAGCTGAGTCAATTGCTTTATTTGCGCGTGTTGGTGGTGGTATTTATACTAAAGCTGCTGACGTTGGTGCTGACTTAGTTGGTAAAGTAGAAGCTGGTATTCCTGAAGATGACGTTCGTAACCCTGCAACTATTGCAGATAACGTAGGTGATAACGTAGGTGACGTTGCAGGTATGGGTGCCGATTTATTTGGTTCTTACGTAGCAACTATTTTAGCTACAATGGTATTAGGTCAAGAAATTGATGCATCTGCCGATAAATTTGGTGGAATGTCTCCAATTTTATTACCAATGGTAATTTGTGGTTTAGGTATTATTTTCTCTATCGTTGGTACTTGGTTTGTTACTATTAAAGATGATAAATCAAACGTACAAAACGCATTAAATTTAGGTAACTGGGCTTCAATGGCTTTAACAGTTGTAGCTTCTTACTTCATTGTGATGTATATGTTACCTGAAACATTAAGTTTACGTGGTTATGAGTTCTCCAATTTAAATGTATTCTTAGCAATTGTAGTTGGTACTGTTGTAGGTGCAATTATGAGTATTGTAACTGAGTATTACACAGCAATGGGTAAAGCACCAGTTTTATCTATCATTCAACAATCTTCTACAGGTCACGCAACTAACATTATTGGTGGTTTATCAGTAGGTATGAAATCTACAGTTATTCCAATCTTAACATTAGCAGGTGGTATCATGGCTTCTTATTATTTTGCAGGATTATATGGTGTGGCTATCGCTGCAGCAGGTATGATGGCAACTACAGCTATGCAATTAGCTATTGATGCTTTCGGACCAATCGCAGATAACGCAGGTGGTATTGCAGAGATGAGTCAATTACCTCCAGAAGTTCGTGAGCGTACAGATAACTTAGATGCCGTTGGTAATACAACAGCAGCTACTGGTAAAGGATTTGCAATTGCTTCAGCAGCTTTAACTTCATTAGCATTATTTGCAGCTTTCGTTGGAATTGCAGGAATTGATGCGATTGATATTTACAAAGCACCAGTTTTAGCAGGTTTATTTGTAGGTGGTATGATTCCATTTATTTTCTCAGCATTATGTATTCAAGCGGTTGGTAAAGCTGCAATGGACATGGTACAAGAAGTTCGTCGTCAGTTCCGCGAAATTCCAGGAATTATGGAATACAAAGCAAAACCTGAATACGAAAAATGTGTGGCTATTTCTACTAAAGCATCTATCCGCGAAATGATGATGCCAGGTGCTATTGCTTTAATTACTCCTTTAATTGTTGGTTTCGTATTCGGACCAGAAGTATTAGGTGGTTTATTAGCAGGTGTTACTGTATCAGGTGTGTTAATGGGTATTTTCCAATCTAACGCTGGTGGTGCTTGGGATAACGCTAAAAAATCTTTCGAAAAAGGTGTTTTAATTAATGGTGAGATGTTCTACAAAAAATCGGAGCCACACAAAGCATCAGTTACTGGTGATACTGTTGGTGATCCATTCAAAGATACATCAGGTCC
>SYEI01000391.1 GCA_005800865.1 Bacteroidota bacterium
AATACTAAGCAGCCGATGATCACTAAAGTAATTGTAAGGCATATTAAACAATCCAAACATTATTTTAAAGCCAACAAATAACCGTTCAAATAACACCCCACTGTAAACTCCAACACCAACATCAACTAAATCCAATTGCTGAATGGTAGATTTTTTCAAATCACCCAACTTAACATTATCACCAAATTTATTTTTGTAAAAAGCGACACTTCTTTCAACGCGCTCTGGTGTTCTTTTCTCGAAAGGATGAAGAAAAATAGTCAAAGAAACGTCATTATTACTTTCGATAAAATCTTTCAAACAATCCATTAATGTTTTTTCCGCTTCACGTTCTCCAAGCCCCAATTCCTTTTCGCCCAACTCTTCACGCAACCAATTGCCGCTCGACATAAATCCAATGGTATTTTTAGGAGTATTATAATTATAAGTAGGAACTAATTGCTTTAATTGCAAATGATTGAAAATTGGCCAACTCACAAAGTCTTTCACATACCAGTTTGATTTAAGCTGTTCATATTGATATTTTTGATATGGCGCCGTATAAGTAAAAGTAGAACAAACTACCTTTTTATAGAAATTACCCAGAGGGTTTGGCGAAGGAACAAACTGAACTGAAAAATCAAGATCATTCATTAACAGGTAGCTAATAAAATTAGCGTCTTTTTCGTATGCGCAAAAAAATAAGAATCTTTTCGCTTTAATCTTTCGGCAATAGGTAGTTATTTTCAACCACTCTACCATCTCTAAAAGCAACAATGCGCGTTGAGATTTGAATTTAGAATTATTATGAAATAACTGAAAAAAAACACTAATACAAAACAAGAACAATGTTGCAGTAATTTTTTGAAAAAAAGATATTACGTTGGGCAATGATTCACGGTATATCCAAGTTGCATTGTCACAGTCAACCAATCCCGTTAAATATGATAGTCTGTCATTTTTTGCTTTAATAGAACTATCAAAAATTACGATGTTTGATTCGACATAAGTATCCTGAGCTGTATTTCTAGTATATAGAGCACTAACAGCTTTTTTAAAGTATCTTAAATATAAGAAACTTGCGCTTAACTGAGTTTGAGAAATGCGGTAAGAAAATTTATGAAACACATCGTCTAGCGACGCTTGAAGCATAGGGCTTATGCTTTGTTTTTTGAACTTAAATAGAAAAAAACATCTTATGATTTTAAAAAACATTAAATAGAACTTAATAGATTCTTAAACCAGCTTTTGTCTTGATTGCTTAATATCGTCTCCACAAATTCTCTAAAAGCACCATCACCGCCGCACTTTTTGGTAGTAAAAGACACCATTTCTTTAATGTAGTCAGGAGCATTATTAGGGGAAGCGCTAATTCCAACTTCTCTTAACAACGCCACATCATTAATATCGTCGCCGATAAAAGCCACATCAGACAATTGAATTTTTAACTCTAGGCATAACTTTTTTGCAACCGAAAGCTTATCTCCAACTCCTTGAAACAAATAATCGATTTTTAATTTTTCTGCTCTTCGCTTAACAATTTCAGTTTCTTCGCCTGTTATAATACAAACAGGAATACTTAATTTTTTGCAAAACAAAACGCCTGCGCTATCAGAAGTGTTGAATTTTTTCCATTCATTTCCAGTTTGGTCATAATACATACCTCCGTCTGTCCAAACCCCATCAATATCGGTAATTACTAACTTAGGTATATTCATTATTCGAGAATAATATATGATTGAATTCCTCCAAATGGGTTTTTATATAACTTACATTCCCTCAGTTTTAATACTTCCTTAAAGGCTATTGTTTCACCTGGAAATTGAGGGTCTAATAACTCATCAAAACCGATAATTGAGCCTTTCGGCATAACAGGCAAAAGCATTTCCAAGCATTCTTTGGTTGGCTGATAAATATCAAAATCAAAATAAGCGAATGAAACTAAAGTTTCTGGATGCTCACTCAAATATTTTTTAAATTCAACGACAGCATCGCCCT
Organism: Bacteroidota bacterium; assembly: GCA_005800865.1. Taxonomy (GTDB): domain Bacteria; phylum Bacteroidota; class Bacteroidia; order B-17B0; family Aurantibacillaceae; genus UBA4416. Next base: position 1,978 of record SYEI01000391.1, read on the forward strand.
TTCTTAAAAAGTTTTTTTGAATATGACTTAATGGAGATTCTTTATGATGCGCTTGAAGTACATCTGACAAAAATAATTCATAATTTTCGGTTACAGAAAAAGCGCCGTTTTTAATAATTGAGTGATTTCCATCCAATTTGTCTACGTTCACAAAACCCTCAAACGTATCAAAACCAATTATTTTTCTACCATAATTAAAGGGTTCGTATATACCTCGGAAGTTTGATAGAGTAACTAAGTTTTGCCCCCATCTCACACCAAATTCTATGATTACGCCATGAGTATCAACAATTTTCTGATAAATATGATTTAAGAATAAAATTTTACTAAGTTCCTGCCTTTTTACAAACAGTGCACTATTGGTTACCTTTTCGTTATCGGGTATTGGAGAGTTTTTATACAAATTCGTTAACCCTTCACGATTGGCAATTTCTTCACTTGAAGCAATTGTTTTAGTTTCAATTTTATCACTCATTAGTTTATCATTTTAGCGTAAATAATTTCATTTTGTGGTATATCTGCTAGTGCAACTTTACCAATTACTTGTTCATTTTCAGCCCACTTAAATCCATCTCCAGGCGAAAGCATATGAATATCAGCTTCTCTAATTACTTCTCCCTTTTTGATAGCGCGTTTAGTTGCAATAGATCGTTCTAATTTTACCCGCGAAGATTTCACCCCTTCTTCAATAAAAATTTCTTCTTTTCCTAATGACATTTCCATTACGCGGATATCACGAACCATTCTATTAATACCATCAATGCCTAATGATCCCGCCTGATCAGTACCTTTCATTTTTCGGTCTAAAGTAATATGCTTTTCAATAATTTTTGCGCCCATAGCAACTGCAGCAACTGGTGTGGAAATACCAATGGTATGATCGGAGTAACCGATTGTAAATTGCGAATAATTTTTTTGCAAATAGGTGATTGTTTTCAAATTAACATTTTGTGGTTGCGTTGGATATTGCGAAACACAATGTAAAATTGACAAATTAGAATTGTATTTAGTGATAACGTTAATAGCGTTATCTAACTCCTGTTTACCAGCCATACCCGTAGAAATGATGATTGGAATTTTTGTTTCGGCCAATGCGGCTAACAGAGGTAAATTAGTTAAATCTCTACTCGCCACTTTTAATCGATCGGGAGCAAATAATTTTAACATAGACAAGCATCCTACAGCACATAGCGTTTCCACAAAGTCTAGTCCCAAGTTTTTTGCATATTTATATATCTCAAAATGTTGTTCATCATTTAACTCTAAGGCTGCTCTATGTTCTCCATAGGTTTTTCCAAAAGAATGAATACTCGTATATGGAGCTTCCATTTGCGTTTTGGAAAGTTCCTGACTTAAGTCTCTCTTAGTTAACTTTACAGCATCCATGGGTTTCAGTTCTAAACCAAATAAATCCTCATGAATTGGTCTTGATGCTGCATCAACAATTAATTTTGCTATATCAACCGAACCATTATGATTTTGTCCAATTTCCCCTATGATGTATGTGCTATTTTCCATTACTTTTTATTCAAATTTATTTGATCTTTCATCACCGATAAAAAATCAGGGTTATCATTAATATATTTAATTATATAAGCCGGTTCTACACTTAAATGATGATGCATTAAGTAAACATAAATTGCCTTGCAAATTGTAAAGTCTTCTAATGTATCAACCGTTAAACGAATATTTGCATTTTCTATTTCGGCAGGAATTTTAATAAAATTTAATGAGAACAAATCAGAATTTCCATAAATGAAATTAGTGACATGTTCGCAATAAAATGGGTTCTGTGTTTTTTGAGTAGTTGTTTCAAGCGTTTTAAAAGAAGTAATTTCTGCAAAAAAACCGAAGTGTGTTTTCATTGCGGGCAATCCTGTTTCTGATATAAAACTCACATAATCTGCTTTTTCGTTTTTATAAAACTCAATTAATTCTTCTAAATATTTTATACTAATGAAAGGATTATCTGCACAAATTCTAATCACATGTTTTACTGAAAATTCTTTTGATGCTTCTACAAATCTACTCAGTACATTATCTTCACTTCCTCTAAAGACTTCTACTTGATTTCTTTTTCCTGTTTCTACAATCATATCATCTTTCGAATTAACAGTAGTAGCCAGAATAACGGGAATTTCTTTAAAATGTGTTTTTAATCTATTTAAAATTATATCAAGAATGCTTTGATTTTCATAAAATGGCATATTCATTTTATTAGGCAATCTTGTAGAGCCTGATCGTGCCTGAACTATAAATGCAATATCCATTACCTATTTTGAGAATTAGCCTCAATAATTTTTTTTCTGTAGCTACTGGTGCTTAAACCGTGCCCTCTTTGCGTGTAATATATGTGTGGAATTAAATTCGCCCCTGTAATTGCTTTACCTTTATAATCTTCTCCCAAAAACCGTACATCAATTTTTCGTGTTTTCATGATCTCAACTAATTCCTCTTCTGAATTGTAGCCAATTACTTCATCCACCAATTTACAGTTTTCCATAATCAACTTTCTTTCATCGAAAGAAAATATAGGAGCTTGCTTATTGGGATTAATTTTAGAATCAATGTTTTCTGCTTTATTTAAAGCAACTAATAGGTAATCACAATGTTCTTTACACTCCTGCAACATAATAACATGACCAGCATGAAACAAATCAAACACGCCACAAGCAAAACCTACCATGTTATTTTTTTTATCAGGCATGAATCTTACTTAATTCTTCTTTGATATATGTTGCAATCTCCACTGTAGGATTCCATCCTAACACTTTTTTTGTTTTAGTTGTATCTGCAAATGTAATATCTGCTTCTCCTTCTCTTTTATCGATAAACTCGTATGCGTCGCCTGCAATGAGTTTCGCCAAATCTAAAATACTTAAAGTGCTCCCAAATCCAACATTAAATGCTGTGTTTAGTTTTTCAGGGTGAATAGATGCCATGTAATTAGCCTTTGCTAAATCTTGCACATGAATAAAATCACGTTTTTGAGAACCATCGCCTGTTACCAATAATTTTTGTCCATTTTTCTTTCGGTTAAGAAAAATTCCTACAACGCTACTATAGGCATTAAACGAATTGAGAGGATTAAATGATCTTGGGCCATAAGGATTAAAATAACGAACCGTCATATAATCTAAAGGATATCTAGTAGCAATTAATTCCAAGTATTTTTCTACTTCATATTTTTGAAAAGCATAAGGACTTAAACAATCAATTTTTTCTGTTTCAGGAGTTGGAATAATTGTAGGTGTTCCATAAATAGCACTAGACCCGCTATACACTAAACGAGGATAATGATTTTCTCGAATCATTAACTCCAATAAATGAATGGCCTGATTTAAATTTGCTTCAACATGTTCATTAATGAATTCAAAGCTTGGCTGAATACGTGGTAATGCTGCTAGATGAAATACCTTAGAAAATTCTTTTAATGATTTTATTTCTTTAACCGATATTAATAGAAATTCAAAACGAGGATTATCGATATGATGTTCGATATTCAGTCGGTTACCAGTACTACAATTATCAACGCCAACAATTTTCCAGTCGGTTTTTTCAATCAAATAATCTAACAGATTAGAGCCTATAAATCCGGTAACACCTGTAATTAAAACTTTTGTTGTTTGTGCCATGAATCTATTTTTTTCTAATAAGTGCTAATTCATCTAAAATGGTATGCAGTATTATCTGATGATAACATTCTACAATACCATAATTTTCAACAGGTAGATAAAAATTAACATGACCCAATTTTCTTAATGTATTATCTGGTTTAAAGCCTGATAATGCAATCACATCGCAGCCTTTAGATTTTGCTTCGTTAACGGCATTGATAATGTTTTTTGAATTACCGGAACTGGAAATAGCTACTAAAACATCATCGCTTTCCATGTGTAGTTTCAACCACTCAGCCATGGCATGCTCATAACCATAATCGTTAGCATAACAGGTAATGAGTGCCGCATCCGAAAAGGTATAAGATTTATAGCCTGCTATTTTTCCGTAATCTTCCATCATGTGCGAACAAATAGAATTTGACCCGCCATTACCGATAAAGAAAACTCGTTTTTTATCTTTTAATAAATTAATGGATTCATTAATTTGATTAACCACTGTAGCATCATGAAAATAAGATGCGAAAAAGTTTTTATATAAATCTAACTGCATGTTCTAATAGGTTTTTTTTAGTGACTGATTTTTCGTTGCACAACCATGTTGTAGATAAACTAGCAGCAATAGATGGCACAAGTAAGGTTTGTTCTTTATAATTAAGGTGAGATGCTACACAGGCAAAAGCAAAAAAAGTATCTCCAGCTCCTATGGTATCTACTACATCCGATTTAAAGGTTGGTTGCATCACGGTGTTTTTACCGTCGGTATAAAATGCACCTTCTCTTCCTGAAGTAACAAATAAATCTTCTGTATTTAATTCGTAGTTATAAATTTCTAAAATGTCTTTATCTTTTGGGTTACTAATACGTTTATTCACTTGTAAACTTGCTTCTCTTAAATCAATACAAGCACTTTTCTTTTTATTATTTTTCCATTTAGAGATACGGTTAAAGCCAAAATTGTTGGAATTAGTTTGACACATTAAATGAAAACCATCGTTAATTGAAAGCTTATCACAAAAAGCGTGTCCAAAATCGGCAACAATTACAACATCGTAATCATTTACATTCACTTTAATATCCTTAAAGCCGGCAGTATCAAATTTGTTAATTTCAACATGTTTCTTCTTATCATTCACATCCACATAACGTGTTTTAACAATTTCACGGTTTGTATTCGTAATCACATCTACCTTTTTCACAAAATCAACTAAATGGTTAGCAATGGCCGTTGCTCCTCCCATTTGAATATTTTGTTTTTCTTCTAATTTATAAACCGGACAAATAGACTTCATCGACTGTCCTTCATAGCTTACATCTATGAATTCATCAATAATTGTTTCTCCAATTACTAAAACAGTTAAACCAGCTGCTTCTTTAATAAAGCGTTCAATAGTATCAATCATTCTTATTTCTTTATTTGGTTGTGTTCCTTAACAAAATTAACGATTTCTTGCTCATTAAAGGCAAATTTCAAAGGATATTTATCTTCTAATGATTTCCTGAAACGAAGTGTATTATTCATACTTCCAATATCACTTACCTTATTTCCACCTTTGTAAATGATTAATACCTGAGTATTCACATATTCGCCAACGTTATTTACACCACTATGCTGTGTAATAATTAGTTTTGAATTAGACGCTTTTTCTAATGTGACTCTATTATTTGTGCTTACTGCAATTTCAACTTTTGGATTCGTGGTATTTAAATCTTTTACCTGCGAAGGGTGACCACAGATATATATTTTATCAAAATAGGGGGCTATTAAATCTATTAATGCTACATAATCCCACTGTTCTCCATTATTGTGACTTTTTGCTGCCCCTTTACTACGAGGGAAAACGCAGCAAGCATTTTCATCCTTAGTTTTATAAAATTTATCAATATGATACACATACGTGTGATTTAGTAAAAGCCAATCGCGATGAACAAACCAATAATAAAAATCGTCACCTATATTCCAAAATGGTAAACCTGAAGCATTTGCTTCATCTTCAAATTTTTTAATTTCATTTTGTACATCTTTGGGAGGAACTGTGCTATTAGCTCTCGGGCTTACCTCAGCAAAAAAGTCTCTCAATGGTCTAAACTCATGAATAATTGAATTTCCTTTTTCATCAACCATAAATGGTTTATGCAGTTCCATTCCACAGTATATAATCTTCACGCCATGCTTATGTAAATACATTAAAAATGGCAACGTGTGTGCTGTGAAATGACCAAATTCTCCTTTAAAAGGACCATAATAACAGGTTCCTTTTTCAATACTTTGTTTTAAACGTTTATCTGCCTTTTTAAAAGCCAACCAAACTTTTAATCGATATTTAAATAATCCAAATCCTTTTAATCCTGACTGTTTAATATAGGCGTTATTATCAGAAAAATCCTGATTAAACTCATACTGATCAACTTTGCTATAGGGTTTACTCATTATAACTGTTTTACCTTTTTCCAAAAAACATCAATATCTCTTATGAAATTATTGGCTGTATGTATTTCTCTTGTTAAACGAATACTTTCAATTTGCATGTTTGCGTGCAGTTGAGGATTAGAAATATAATTTTTAATTGCATGCGCTAAACCAATTGCCGTATCCTCCTCTAAAACATATCCATTTAATTGATGTTTCACAAAGTAATCGGTTTGTCCAACGTTTCTGGCAATTACAGCATTTCCTGCGGCCATAGCTTCACACATTGACAAGGAAGGAAAATTCTCATAATCTTGAGTGGATACAAAACATTTAGTCTCAGAAAAAACTTTTGATAAATCAGAATTTGAGTGGCACGAAACAAAATTCTGTAAATTATGTTTAGTGATAAATTCATGCACCTCATTTTCGAGAGGGCCTTTACCATAAATTAAAAATTTCCAGCCTTCCATCTCATTAAAGCAACTTTCCTTCAAAATTCGAATCGCTTCCAAAAAAAACATAGGTTGCTTTTGTTGGGTTAACCTAGCAGCAAAAACTATTTCATTTTTTTTATCTATTGAAGAAACAAACCTTGTTGTATCTGAAAAACGTGACTCTACATATTCAATATATGGTTTTGACTTTATAATGTTTGTGGAATCGGCAAATTCTTTAAATAACTTATACCACGAGTACACCGCATCTATTTTGATATATTTAAATAGTGGGCCATACTTTGCCTGATAAGAATTATGTTTTGGATTAAGAACATCCGATAATACATAAGGTATTTCACAGTCCACAATATTGATAACGATTTTTGGTTTTAAAAATTTAGGTAAAAATTTAACGCTATTTAAAAGATGAAAATAATGTCTTCCATATGACCCGATATGAATAATGTCAATACGATTAAAAATAATTTTCAGTAAAAAGAAAAAAGATTCTAAGACATTTTTAAATCGATTATTGAAATTTGGAATTAATAGGATGTTTTTACGATA
>SYEI01000392.1 GCA_005800865.1 Bacteroidota bacterium
CGTTAAAAAAGGGAAAAGCGAATTGTATAAACACATCAAACAAAAAAAAGGTAAAATATTTATAAATGGAAATGACTCTGTTTTGACGGAGCTAAGTAATGATTTAGATAAAATTTATTACGGTGAAAATTCCAACTTTGATGTGCACGGAAAATTATTTTTAAATTCTGAGTTTGTTGAATTTAAATGGAATATTAAGAGTGAGAGCCTTGATAATCAGCCATTGGTAAAGACTCACATGTTTGGACAATATAATTTTATTAATTTATTATGTGCTGCATGTATTGGTAATTATTTTGGATTAAAAGAAACTGATATTAATGATGCACTGGCTTCATACATGCCAGAAATGAATCGTTCGCAAGTAAAAAAAACAGAATCTAATACGCTTATTTTGGATGCGTATAATGCAAATCCAAGTAGTATGAGCCTGGCAATTGATAATTTTAATAAACAAGTTTTTGAAAATAAAATTGTGATATTGGGAGATATGCTTGAATTAGGAGAGTATAGTGAACAAGAACATGAAAAAATAATTAAGCAAATTGAAAACTGTACATTTAAAAAAGTAGTATTTGTAGGAGTACAATTTTTTAGATTAAAAGATAGATTCAATCATTATTATTTTTATGAAAACATCGAAGATTTTAAGAAAGATGATACTACTAATAGAATCAGTGGTTCTACCATTTTAATTAAAGGTTCAAGAGGAATTCAATTAGAGAAAATTGTAAATATTCTGTAGTATTTTTTTTGTTAAATGATTAGTTAATCTATTAATAAATCTTTAAATTTGTGATATGTTGTTTAATTAAAAACCAAAATATATCATGAAAAAACAGTTACTATTAGCCACAAGTATTTTCGCTACGGGGATATTATGTGCACAAGTTGCAAATAAAGCAGCTACTACAAAAAGCAGAATACCTGCTCATTTGGCAAATATTGCAGTTAAAAAAAATGCTGTAGATCCAGACCAAATGTATACAGGAGTTCCTTTTCAAACACAAGCTCAAAAACAAGTTGCGTCTAACTCTACTAGTTTAAAGACAGCAGCAACTACTACAGCAATTATTGGAAACACTTTATACGATTTACAATCTAACAGTAGTGTTGGAGATAGAATTGTTGTAAACGCTGATGGATCAATTGCTGCATGTTGGACAATTGAACCAACGGATGGTTCTGGATCTTATGCAAATAGAGGAACAGGTTATAATTACTATAATGGTTCAACTTGGGGCACAGCTCCAACTGCAAGAATTGAAAACGCAAGAGTTGGTTGGGGAAATGTAGCTGATACACGTACACAAGGTGAAGTAGTTATTTCTCATAATGGAGGAGCTTCTAAACTTCAAGTTGCAACAAGACCAACAAAAGGAACAGGCGCTTGGACTAATAGTCAAACTTCATTCCCAAGTTATGCTGGTGGTAACTGGTGGCCAAGAATGGTAACTTCACATCCTGCAGGTGGAGATACAATTTATTCAATTTCAATTACAAATTCTGGAGTAGTTAATGGATTAGACGGATGTTTATTCTTTTCTCGTTCATTTGATGGTGGTTTAACTTGGAGTGCTCTTACTCAACCAACTGGTTTTACATCAGCTAATTATTTAGGTTTTGGTGGTGATGCTTATGCTATTGCTGCTAAGGGAAGCACTGTAGCTATCGTTGCTGGTGATTCTGACTCTGATGTTGGTATAGCTAAATCTACAGATGGTGGTGTTACTTGGACATATTCAATAGTTTATGATTTCCCTTTACCTTTATGGGATTTCACAACTACAACTTCTGACGTAGATAACGATGCAGTAGCAGATACAATCAATACAAATGATGGTAACTTTGCAGTTGCACTTGATAATAACGGAAAAGCTTATGTTTCTTTTGGAGCTTACCGTTTATTAAACGATGCTCCTTCTGCATCTGGATATAGCTATTTTCCATATACTGATGGTTTAATTTTATGGAGTGAAGGAGTTACTCCTTTAACGCATGCAAACGAGCCAACTTGGAGTTATGTAGCAGCTATTGAAGATTTATATGGTGATAACAATATTTTCTTCCCAACTCCTTCAGTTCAAGGTGATTTAGCATTTGGAAGATGGGGTTGTTCTTTAACATCATATCCTAGTATGGCTTTTGATGCTAACAACCACTTGTACTTATCATATTCAGCAATTGTTGATAGTTTAAGTTCAGTAACTAATGCTGAGAAATTAGTTAGACATCAATATGTTGTTAAAGGATGTGTTTTAACTCCTGGCGCTGAAGTTTTTTCTGCACCAATGGATATTGTTGAGCAATCTTTAAGTGCTCCATACGAAGGTGTTTTTGGTTCAATGGCTAAAAATATTGATGGTAATGTTCATATTATTTACCAAAGAGATTTTTACCCAGGTAATGGTATTCCTGCTGCTTCTGGTAGCACTAACCCAGATGCTGATAACTTAGGAAATCCTAATGATATCGTGTACACAAAAATCCCAGTAGGTGATTTTGTTTGTACAGTTGGTTTAAACAATTCAATTAAATCTAATTCAGTTGCTAACTTAAATTTCTATCCTAACCCAGCTTCAAACAACGCTACTATTGATGTAGCTTTAACTGAAACTGCTAAGTTAGATATCGCAATTTTAAATACAGTTGGACAAACTATTTACACAACTTCAGTTAACGGAAACGTTGGAAGTAACAAAGTAGATGTTAACTTAAGTAACTTAAGCGCTGGTTTATATTTCTATCAAGTTAAAGTTGGTAATAGCAAAGCTATCACTAAGAAATTTGCTGTAGAGAAATAATATTTAGTTCTATAGAATTTTATAAAAAGAGCTATTCAAAAG
>SYEI01000393.1 GCA_005800865.1 Bacteroidota bacterium
AAAAACAATATCTCTAGTCCTATTGTGAAAATAGGAATTATAGGCATTGCTTTAGGAGTTGCGGTGATGATTATAACAATGGCTGTTGTAACGGGGTTTCAGCAACAAATCATTCATAAAATAACAACATTTACCGCACATCTTCAAATTAACGACTACGATCCAAATCAATCCTTGGAGCCAAATCCTATTGCCTTTGATAGTCAAATGCTACAAAACTTAAAGGATAATTCAAACGTTAAACACATTCAATCCTTTGCAACTAAAAATGGAATTCTAAAAACGAAGACCGAAAATGAAGGCGTTATTTTAAAAGGAGTTTCGGATGATTATGATTGGAATTATTTAAAACCTTATGTATCAGAAGGAACCGTGTTATCCATCAATAAAACAGATGTTAGCAAAGACATTTTTATTTCACAAACACTCGCTAATAAACTACACTTAAAATTAAACCAAAAATTATTGGTGTATTTTATGACTAAGAAAAAGTTAGAAGACACCACTTTTAGCGGTCAAAATTACGTTGGTTATGAACCTCGCGTGAAAGATTTTTACGTGAAAGGTATTTTCAATACTGGCTTCTCCGACTTTGACAAAAACCTAGTATTTGTTGATTTAAAACAAATTCAAAAATTAAATTACTGGAGTAGCAATGAAGTAGCAGGCTACGAAGTATACTTAAACGATTTTAATTTATTAGAACCATCTGCTGCTGAAGTAAATGATATTGTAGGTTATAAATATACCGTAGCAACCGTTAAAGAATTACAGAGTTCCATTTTTAGTTGGTTAGATATGATTGATGTGAATGCCGAAATCATTATTACACTCATGGTATTAGTGGCAGCTATCAATATGATTTCAGCCTTACTCATTTTAATTTTAGAACGTACTAACCTAATAGGAATTTTAAAAGCACTAGGATTAGCCAATGGCGATGTTCGAAAAATATTTTTTCATGTCTCCTTACAATTATTAATAAAAGGTTTATTTTATGGAAACTTAATTGGTATTGGATTTTGTTGGCTGCAACTACAATTTCAATTTGCTACTTTAAATCCTGCCACTTATTATTTGGAGTTTGTTCCCATCAATTTATCAATCGTTCACATTCTATTAATTAATCTAGGAACCATCATTACTTGCTTACTCATGATGTTTTTACCTACTTTGATTTTGAATAAGATTACCCCGATTAAAGCGATTCGTTTTAGTTAAATTTTGAATAATCAAAATATATAACTACATTTAACTATCCCCACTAAAAGTTCATTTCATGAAAAAAATTAATATCATTATTTTATTAATGGGGCTTCAACTTATTATTAATGCTCAACCTTATATTCCTATGCCAACTACAAAGGCCGTATGGACAATTTCAACTGTCTCATTTGGCATACCAACCGCCCCATATAAGTATGGTATGTATGGGGATACTGTAATATATAACAGAACCTATAAATAAATATACCAAAATTTTGACAATAACTTCGATATAACAAATTCTGTATATAGAGGTGCCATTCGTGAATTTGGAAAAAAAGTATATAAAGTAAATCCAGGAACAACCACGGAAGGTATTTTATATGATTTTACGCTTGCTATTGGAGATACGGCAAGAAGTATCGATTACTATGGTAACATTAATAAAAAAAAAGTAACGGGATATAATTTTATAGTCTACAATGGCATAATGCATAGAAAATGGATTTTTCAATCGACTGGGGAATTCTGGCTAGAAGGAATAGGAAGTTCATTTGGTTTATTTGATGGCTTTGTAACTCCAACGGATGTTTGTCGTTCTCTTGTTTGTTTAAGTATTGATGCTACAGTTCAATATCAAAATAGTAGTCCAGCATGTTTTAATGCTACCTCTCCTTATAATTGTGATGGTGGATTTGTTGGCATTAATGAATTATTAATTGATAATAGTAGGAGTATTATTTTCCCAAATCCATTTTCAAACTCTGCTATTTTAAAAACGACTATAGAATTAAATGATGCCACACTGAAAGTATTTGATATTCTTGGGCAAGAAGTATTAATACTTGGCCATTTAAACGGACAAGAAATAAAAATCATAAAAGGCAATTTAAATAGCGGCAATTATTATTATCATCTTACACAAAACGGTAGTTTAATTTCGAACGGAAAATTTATTGTAGAATAATTAAGAGCCTAATTTAGCCGCGATCCAAGCTGTGCTCCAAGCATTTTGAAAATTAAAGCCTCCTGTAATTCCATCAATGTTTAGTACTTCACCACAAAAAAATAAATGAGGTACTTTTTTACTTTCCATGGTTTTAAAATTGACTTCCTTTAAATTGATGCCTCCAGAAGTAACAAACTCTTCTTTAAAAGTGGTTTTGCCATGCATATCATACACATCATTACAAAGCACTTGGGCTAATTTATTCATTTGTTTTTTACCTAACTCAATCCATGGTTTTGATAAAGGGATATCTGACCTCAACACTAAATACTCCCACAAACGTTTTGGAATTTCAAATAAGGGCGTATTCACTATCAATGCTTTTGAACCTAATTGCAAACTCAACTCTTCTTTTAACGCCTCTTCATTTAAGGTTCCTGTCCAATTTACAGAAATACCTGCCTGATAATTTAATTTAAAAAAATCATACGCTGCAAAGGCCGATAACTTTAAAACTGCTGGTCCACTTAAACCCCAATGCGTAATTAAAACAGGTCCAGTGTATTGATGTTTAGTTCCAATCACTTTTACTGTTCCATTTTTCACACTCAATCCCATTAATTCTTTAATATGACTTTGTGGTAAATTCAAGGTAAATAAACTCGGAATTAATTCGTCAATGGTATGCCCGCATTGTTTTAATAAGGCATAATTTTTTTCTTGATTATGTCCGCCAATACTACAAATAACAGCATCAGCTGTATATGTTTGTTTTGAGGTTTTTACTTTTATTTTGTCATGCTGAACTTGTTTCAGCATCTCATGAGACCCTGAAACAAGTTCAGGGTGACCATTAGTGATTGAAGAGATCTCTAAAACTTCCTCATTCAAATTAATAGCAATATTGTATTTTTGAGCTTCCTGTAAAAAACAATTAATAATCGTTTCACTAGTATTACTTTCTGGGAACATTCTTCCATCGGGCTCTACTTTTAACTTCACCCCTCTTTTCAAAAACCAATCAATGGTATCTTGAACTGAGAATTGAGAAAACACTTGACGAAGTTCTTTTTCTCCTCGAGGATAATTCTTAATTAGCTCATTATTTTCAAAACAATGATGCGTAACATTACAGCGCCCGCCACCAGACACTCTTACCTTAGCCAAAATCTTATTCGATTTTTCTAAAATAATGATTTTAGCTTGAGGAAAATTAATAGCGGCGTTGATTGCTGAAAAAAATCCAGCAGCCCCGCCGCCTATTACAATTATGAGTTTTTTCGTTACCACAGACTGTAAACTTAATAAAGTTTTTGATGGAATCCATCTTGCATCTCTATTTTGCGCGAGGGATGTAAGCGAAAATCATTTTTGCTTGCCCTTGCAAAAATATTGCAGCGACAGCCCGACCCTGCTGCCTCTTTATCAGGGACGCGCCCAAATTATTTCTCTTATTTTTAACAAGGTATTTAAAGAAATTACTTACTTTAGTATAAACTTTAAATATTACAACAATGGGATTATGGGATAAATTAAAAGGCGAATTTATTGATATTATTGATTGGACAGACAGTACCAACGATACCATCATTTATAAATTTCCTCGTTTTCAAAACGAAATTAAAATGGGTGCACAATTAACGGTTCGCGAGAGCCAGGTAGCTGTGTTTATGAATGAAGGAAAAATTGCTGATGTGTTTCAACCAGGTATGTACACATTAAGCACTCAAAATATGCCAATTTTATCTACTTTAAAAGGATGGAAATTTGGTTTCAATAGTCCATTTAAAGCAGATGTATTTTTTGTAAGCACTAAGCAATTCATCAATCAAAAATGGGGCACTAAAAACCCAATTATGTTGCGTGATGCGGAGTTTGGACCAGTGCGTTTACGTGCTTTTGGTTCTTATGCTTTTAAAGTATCAGACGCTGCTTTATTTTTAAAAGAAATTGCAGGAACAGATTCTGAATTTACAGTAGAAGAAGTAAACGAGCAATTACGCAATATTGCTGTTTCTCGTGGAATGGATGCTTTAGCTGAAAGTAAAATTTTGGTTTTAGACTTATCTTCTAACACAGATGAAGTATCAAAAATCATTACAGATAAAATTAAACCAGAGTTTAATGAAATTGGATTAAACTTAACTAAATTCTTAATCGAAAATGTATCCTTACCACCAGAGGTGGAAGCTGCTTTAGATAAACGTAGTAGCATGGGTATTATTGGAAACTTAGGTGCTTACACCCAATTTCAAGCAGCTAATGCCATGGAAGAAGCTGCAAAAAATCCTTCAGGTGGTATGATGGGAGCTGGTTTAGGTGCAGGTATGGGAATGGGAATGATGGGACAAATGGGTAATGCATTTCAAAACCAACAATTTAATGGTGGAACTGGACAAAACACGCCTCCTCCACCGCCAATCGTACAATTTTTTGTAGCCGTTAATGGTGCTCAAACTGGTCCTTTTAGCATTCAGCAATTACAAGCAATGGCTGTTTCTGGGCAATTTAACAGACAAAGCTTAGTATGGAAACAAGGTATGGCTGGCTGGTTAGCGGCCGAAACACAACCTGAATTATCAGCCGTGTTTAGTGCAGTGCCTCCACCACCGCCAATTGGATAATCACTAAAATTTAAAAATCCCCTTTTACAAAACAAAGGGGATTTTTTTGTGATATATTTTTAGTATTTTGCTTTCTTAAACAATAACTTATGCTTTGGCACATTCTTAAATATTACATGTGTTTTGTGATTGCTGTTTTTTTTAAGCGCAGTCAAATAAAAAATGCCCATCACTTTAAAGTTAAAGGTCCAGTAATTTTAGCTGTAAATCATCCTAATGGTTTCATGGATCCTGTCGTACTTTCTACCTTAGGATATTACCCACGATTGCGTTATTTAGCACGTGGAGATGCCTTTAAAAAAGGTTTAATTACAGCTATCCTAGAAAGCTTAGGTATTATTCCAATTTACAGAATACAAGATGGTGGAAAAGAAGGATTGAAAAAAAATGATGCCACTTATGAAAGGGTAAACTCTCTTTTAAATAAGAATAAAAAAATAATGATTTTTGCGGAAGGTTTATGTATCCAAGAACGTCGTTTACGCCCTTTAAAAAAAGGAGTTCCTCGTATGATTATGGGAATTATGGAATCGGGCAAATTAGATGATTTAATTGTAGTACCAGTAGGCATTAATTATACGGATCCTTCTCAATTTCAAGGTACTCTTTTTTGCAATGTAGGCAAGCCTATCAAAATGATAGATTATATGGCAGCTTACAAAGAAGCTCCTGCAAAAACCATGAATCAGTTTTTAGCAGACTTAACACCTCGCATGAAAGAACTTATTGTTCATATTAATCATCAACGTAGCGAAGAAGTAATTGAGCATTTAGAAGAAGTTTGCAGACTCGATTATTATAAACACAAAAAATATAGCTTAAGAAATTTAGAACATGATTTTAATTTCTCTAATGATATTGTTGATATTATAAATAAAACTGAAGAAACACAACCAGAAAAAGTAAAAGAATTACATCACAAAACAGCTCACTATTTTTCTGTATTAAAAAAACATAATTTAAAAGATTGGTTATTCAGTCCGCATAAACAACACCTCATTAATTATGGAGTTTTTATTTTGAGACTATTATTCCTTATTGCAACATTTCCAATTTATTTAAGAGGTTTGATTGCTAGTTATCTTCCCTATAAGCTCACAGATATCATCACCAAAAAGAAAGTGAAAATTGTTGAGTTTAAAGCATCTTTTAATATGGGAATTGGAGCGGTTTTATTTTTATTGTATTACAATCTTCAGTTTTTTGTTGTAAAAGCAATTGCACCAACCGCTTGGTGGGCATTACTATTTTTAGTTGTCTCTGTTTTAACAAGCATATTTTGCTTAAAAATATCTCCCTTCCGTAAAAAAACGTGGGGAATTTTGAGAGTCTTAAAATTGAAGTCTTCTCAACCTGATTTGATAAAAATGTTAGAACATCAACGCAAAGAAATTATTCATTTGTTTGAAGAGTTAAAATAAGTTTAATTTTTCTTTAATGAAAATTTCTGCCTCCATGAAATACGTCGTATTGAAACGAAGTACCATTGTTTGACTTAACCATTTCTTTAGCTACTTTTTTTACTCCCGGAGAACTACTTATAAAGTCAATGCTCTGATCTTCGGAAGCCCGTGCTTCGGTATCACCTATTTGTATTAAAAATCCCGACAGGTCGTAACATTTTTTTACAACAATATGTATCACATCACCTTCCTTTTGAACTTTACCTTCCACCATCAATAAACGCGAGTGAACAATTTCTTTGCGGTAAGCATGAAATAATTTCTGAAATATAACGAGATTAACAGTACCAGTTTCATCTTCAATAGTTACAAAACAAATACCATTGGCTGTGCTTGGTCTTTGTCTTACCAATAAAAGCCCCGCTACTCTGATATGATCGCCGTTTGCTTTATTAGCTAAATCACCTGCGGTTATCCCTTTTAATCGTGCTAATTTGTCGCGAGCAAAACTCACAGGATGCGCTTTTAAAGAAAGTGTCGTTGACCTATAATCTTCTATCACATGTTCCGATAAATGCATTTCAGGAAGTTGAATATTTTGTTCAATTGAATTATCAGGCACTTGTCCCGCAAATAAGCCAATAGCATGATCGCTGAGTGCCGCAATCTCCCAAAGTGCTTTTCTTCTGTCGAGACCTATGGAACGAAAGCAATCTGCATCAGCTAATTTCTCTAATGCCGATAAAGGAACGCCTGCATCCACCAGCTGAGTGATCCGTTTAAATTTTCCGGCACTAAAAGAAGCAGTTGTATTTCGCGCAGCCATTAAAATCTGCATATCCGTTTCACGAACGCCTTGAACCTGACGAAATCCCAAACGTAACACATGATATTTGCCTTCTTTTTCTTCTAGTGTATTATCCCAATTAGAATAATTAATATCAATTGGTTTTACAACAACGTTATGTTTGCGTGCATCCGAAATTAACTGAGCCGGCTGATAAAAGCCCATAGGCATACTATTGAGGATAGCCGCCGCAAATACATCAGGGAAATAATATTTTAACCAAGACGAAACATAAACTAATAAGGCAAAGCTCGCTGCATGACTTTCGGGGAAACCATAACTTCCAAAACCTTCTAATTGTTTAAATACACGCCCAGCAAAATCTTCGGTATAACCTCTAGCCATCATACCACTTACTAATTTTTTTCTAAAATCACTGACCATGCCTTTTGCCTTGAAGGTTGCCATACTTCTTCTTAAAGAATCTGCTTCGGCAGGTGTAAAGCCTGCGGCAACAATGGCAATCTCCATCGCTTGTTCTTGAAATAAAGGAACTCCTAAAGTTCTTCCTAAAATATTTCTTAACTCTTCTTTTGGAAATTCTACTTTCTCAAGTCCATCACGCCTTCGTAAATAAGGATGAACCATATCGCCTTGTATTGGTCCAGGTCTTACGATGGCAACTTCAATTACCAAATCATAAAACACTCTTGGTTTTAAACGAGGCAGCATACTCATTTGTGCTCTGCTTTCTATTTGAAACACGCCAATGGTATCTGCTTTGCAAATCATTTCATATACCTTTGCATCGTCTTGCGGAATGTTTGCAAGCGTTAAATCTAAGTTGTAATGCGATTTACACAAATCAAATGCTTTTCGAATACAGGTAAGCATTCCTAACGCTAATACATCTACTTTCAAAAAACCCAATGATTCAATATCATCTTTATTCCATTCGATATTAGTTCTATTCTCCATTCGTGCATTGAGTATAGGACACAAATCGGATAATCGATTTTGTGTAATAATAAAACCGCCCGTATGTTGCCCCAATTGCCTTGGAAAACCAATATATTGATTAGTGAGATCCAGTACTTTTAGTAAATGTTTATCCTTTGCGCTAAATCCGGTAGAAGAAACTGTTTTTCCTTCATACCATTCTTCGGTGAATTCCCAACCAGAACCCGACAAGCTATTTACAGCATCCATAGATAAACCCATTGCTTTTGCCACATCTCGAACCGCACCTTTGTAATGCTGTTGAGTAACCGTAGCAACAATAGCGGCACGATGCCTACCATATCTTTCATAAATATATTGCATTACTTCTTCACGCCGTTCGTGTTCAAAGTCTACATCAATATCAGGTGGTTCATCTCTCGCATCACTCATAAAACGACTGAACAATAAATTAAATTTGGAAGGATCTACAGAAGTAATTCCTAAACAAAAACACACCGTAGAGTTAGCGGCTGATCCTCTACCCTGACATAAAATATCTTGACTTCGAGCAAATTTCACAAAATCATACACCGTTAAAAAATAAGCTGCATAATCTTTACGTTCGATAAACTCCAATTCATAGTTTATCTGCTTTGTTATTTTCTCAGGAATGTTGTTGTTAAATTTTTCATTAGCGCCTTTCCATGTAAGATAAATTAATTCTTCCTGTGGTGTTCTGCCTTCGCTAGTAATTTCTTTCGGATAAACATATTTCAACTCACTTAAACAAAACTGACAAGCATCTGCTATTTTTTTACTATTCTCTATTGCCTCAGGATATTGAGCAAACAAACGAAGCATTTCTTCTTCTGGTTTTAAGTAGCGCTCTGCATTTTGATATAACTTATATCCAGCATCATAAATGGTACATTTTTCGCGAATACAGGTCAATACATCTTGAAGTTCTCTTCTTATCGGCGCATGATAGTGAACATCATTCATGGCAACCATAGGAACCATGTATTGTTCGGATAGCTTAGCTAAACGAAATAACTTTTTCCCATCACTTGCCTGGTAGGAACGAATAGCTCCCAGATATAAGGCATCGCCCAATTCGGTTTTATACTCTTGTAGAGCCAACACAAAATCTTGTTCAAATTCAAACGCAGAGTTTAAAGAAGCTGGAGGAATTAAAATAAATTTCAAACCTTTGGCATAGCGATAAACATCTGCCTTATACAAATGACATTCTCCTTTCTCTGCTCGTAAATTCCCTTCTGATAATAAACCCGAAAGGCCCGCATAAGCATCCTTATCAGTTGGGTAAGCCAGTAAACTATAACCATCTAATAATTCTAATCGACATGCGGGAATAATGCGGATAGGTTTTCCTTTAGCTGCAGTATAAGCTCTTACAATGCCAGCCAGTGTGTTATAATCAGTGATCGCAATTTCTGTATAACCTAAAGCCAATGCACGTTCAACCATTTCTTCGGGATGCGAACCGCCTCGAAGAAACGTAAAGTTAGTGGTGACTTGTAATTCGGTGTACCTCATCTGTTATGTAAAAAATCCATGAATAAACCATTGAGGATTATCTGTATTATAATCACCCGAACGAAATAACCAATAGCGTGCTCCTTCTTCATCTTCCACACAGTAATAATCGCGATACAATCCATCCGTTATCCACCATTCTTGTTCGATGCGTTCGGGACCATCTGCTTTTTTTATAGCATGACTTTTCTTTTTATAAATAAATAATAAAGGAGGATAATCAGGCAAGGGTACCGACACCTGTATCAATTCGGGAACAGGTAAAATATGTAATGGACGTGGCAGATCCGTGCGCCATTCTGTTGTTGGCTTTTCATTTAGTGAAACTGCTGTTTTAAAAGAACGTTCGGGCCAGTAATGTGCTTCGGGTAAATAACGATGAATAGCCTGTTCTCCTGTTCTGCCAGCTAAACGATCCAATAATTCTGCAATAGCAGATTCCTTAGCGCTACTGATAGTCCATAGTGCATCTTGTGTACTTTGCAACTCTTCTACAATAGAGGCTTCTAAAACAAATAATTCAATTCCTAAATCAGGTTCAATCTCTACTATTTTATTTTCAAAAAGTTTAAATAAGTGCAAGGTATTACGCGAAGGCTTACTAGTTCCTATTTGTATTTTTTCAATCAAGCCATCCAAACGATAGCAGCTTAGTTCACATCGACGTAAACCTTTGCTTTCTTGCTGCAATCTTTCACAAAGCATTTCTAATAATGTTTTAATCGCAATCTCTATTCCTTCAACTGTTCGTATTGGTTCCAAGCATGGCAATCTTTCTTGGTATGGAACAACAGGAATCACAGGATCCATTATTTCCATTTCCTCACCAAATGCTTGCGCTATTCGCTTTAACAAATGTTGTCCAAATCGCCGACGCAAAGCCGTTGTTGGCATTTTAATAAAACTACCAATGGTCTTCAAACCAAGTTTCGATAAGCAATCCAAGGCCACAGATTCTAAACGGAGAGCTGCTGATGGCAATAAAAAAATGGCATCCATTTCTTTTCCGGATGAAACAATAGTTCCATTAGTTCCATACTTTGCAATAGCCCAAGCTACTCCAACAGTATCAGCCATTGCTATTTGAATATGATAACCAAAATTCTCAAAACGCTGTTGTATATCTTGCAAATATTTTTCTTCGCCTTTCCACAAATGTGTGCATCCGCTTACATCCAATATTAATACATCTGGCAAGTCGATTGATATAAAAGGTGTGTATCGGATACACCATTCGGCAAGAGCCGTTAGTAATTTCAATGGCTGTTCAGTATTGTAATCAAAAATTTGTAACTCTGGGACCAATGCCTTACAATCTGCTACAACCATACCAACAGAAACGCCTTTTTGCTGAGCAATGTTATTTGTAGCTTTTATAATTCTTCTGTTTCCCTCCTTTAATACTAAAGCAAAAGGAATATCTTTCAGTTCCAGCTGGCGCCGAAGCATCCAGTCGGTTACCAGATGAGGAAACCATATAGCTACCATGCGCTTGTTCATACTAACCAGTTTTAAGCGTGATGGTTTGCGGAACAATAACAGGTTGGCTGATGTATTCAAAACCTTGCGAAGAATATTGTACTTGCCAATTATCTGGACGCC
>SYEI01000394.1 GCA_005800865.1 Bacteroidota bacterium
CTTATTACATCTTCATGCATGCCAGCTCTTGGCGGATCGGTTATAATAACATCAGGTTGCCCATGCGTTTTAATAAAAGCTTCATTCAACACATCTTTCATATCACCTGCATAAAATAATGTATTTGAAATATTATTAAAATTCGAATTATTTTTCGCGTCAATCACGGCATCTTCTACATACTCTACTCCCACTACTTTTTTTGCTTTTTTTGCCACAAAATTAGCAATCGTACCAGTACCCGTATATAAATCATAAACCACCTCGTTACCCGTTAAGCCACATAAATCTCTAGTAATTTTATATAATTCGTAGGCTTGAGGTGAATTTGTTTGATAGAATGATTTAGCTGAAATCTTAAATTTCAAACCTTCCATTTCTTCAAAAATATGATCTCTACCGCTAAAAGTGATAATCTCTAAATCTTGCAACGTATCGTTTCCTTTTTGGTTAATCACGTATTGCAAGGAAGTGATTTGAGGAAAGGTGTTTTTTAAATGATTCAATAATAAAGAAATGTTCTCGGGCTGGTTTTCAAAAAACTGAATCAATACCATTAATTCGCCATTACTAGAAGAGCGAATCATCAATGTTCTCAATAAGCCTGTTTTATCTCTTACTCCAAAAAAAGTCAGCCCATTTTTATTGGCAAAATCACGAATTTCGTTTCTGATAGAATTAGAAGGTTCCTCTTGTAAGTAGCAGTTTTTAATATCTAAAATTTTATCAAACATTTTAGGAATATGAAATCCTAATGCATTACGATTATCAATTGCTACGCCACTCTTTACTTCTTCATTAGTTAGCCATTTTTTATCCGAAAACGAAAACTCTAACTTATTACGATAAAAATAACTTTCCTTATTTGGAAAAATTGGTTTTAAGGTAGAAATATCTAAATGTCCGATGCGGGTTAAAGCATCTTCTACCGTCTTTTGTTTGAAAACTAATTGCGTATCATAGGTCATGTGTTGCCATTTGCAACCGCCACAATATCCAAAATGCTCACATTTAGGGTCTATTCTATTCGCGGAAGGTTTTTTAAGAGTTACAACATGACCTTCTGCATAATTATTTTTTTTACGCGTAATCATCACATCAGCTATATCACCTGGCACGCCGCCGTCCACAAAAATAACCATTCCATCTACTTTGGCCACTGATTTCCCTTCCGAAGAAATATCTACTATCTCTGCATTTTCAACAAAAATATTTTTCTTTATTTTACTCATAAGGGTACAAAGATAGAAGTTTTAAGAAGTAAGATTTAAGAATTAAGGACATTTCTTAAAAAACTATAACATTTCCACAAATACAATATATATCATTAAATTTATGGCTGAAAATGACCTTCATAAAAAGCCCAATTAGACTATTACATAGCAAATACATAATTGTATTTGCTTTCCTTTTAGCATGTATTCATTCTGGATTTTCACAATCGCAGGTTAAAGTTGGAGATGGGAAATCAGAAAAAACAATTTCCATAAGACATGCTAAACGATTAGCTTATGATAAATCTTTAGGGGTTGATGCGAGACGTTTAATTGGTGATGTAGAATGTGAGCATCAAGGCGCTGTGATGCGTTGCGATAGTGCTTATTTATTTAGTGATAAAAAACTAATTGCATATGGTCATATTAGTATTATCAAAGGCGATAGTATTTTTTTTTATGGAGATTCGTTGCGATATGATGCAACGAGTAAATTAGCAAACATGAAAGGCAATGTGCGTTGTATTGAAAAAGATATGACGCTTACAACAAACACCTTAATTTACGATGTTGGAAACTCAGTTGCTAGTTACTACAATGGCGGCAAAATAGTAAACAAAGGAAATACCTTAACTAGTAAAAATGGACATTATTATTCAGCAAGTAAAGATTTAACATTTCATTATGATGTAGTCCTTATTAATCCTGATATTCAGATGAAAGGAGATACTTTAAGATATAATACTATTAATAAAACATCATATTTCATTGGCCCATCAATCATTACAAGTAAGGCAAATTATATTTATTGCGAAAACGGATGGTATGATACCGAAAATGAAGTTTCTCGTTTTAGTAAAAATGCAGTTATTGTTACTAAAGAGCAAAAATTAATAGGAGACAGTGTGTTTTATGACAGAAAAAAAGGTTATGGTAGAGCAACTAAAAATGTACAAATTATTGACACCACTCACAAATCCTTTATTGTAGGTGACTTTGCTGAACATTACGAAAAAGGAAATAAAGCCATCGTTACTGGCCACGCTATATATGGAAGAAGAATAGAGAAAGACACTTTATTCATGTCGGCCGATACTTTATTTTATGAGCAACCCGATTCTATTAAAACCTTTGTAAAGGCTTTTAGACATGTGAAAATATTCAAAACAGATTTACAAGGGATGTGCGATTCTTTAACGTATTTGTTACATGATTCATTAATGACGATGTACAACTCACCAATTTTATGGACCAATAACGGACAAGTTACTGCAAAATTAATTAAAGTAACAGCAGGCCAATCTACTATAAAATATTTTGAATTACTCAATAATGCCATTGTGATTCAGAAAGTTGATAGCTTGGATGATAAAAAATACAATCAAATTGAAGGAAAAAAAATAGAAGGTTTTTTTGCAAAAGATTCTTTAGGAGAACAAAATATCAGGAAACTAAATGTGATTGGCAATGCTGAGATTATCTATTACGTGAAACAAAAAAAGAATTATAAAGGAGTAAATAAAACTGCCTGCAGCGACTTAACCGTTTGGTTTAATGAGGATGGAGTTGATCGAACAACTTTTAGAAATAAACCCGAATCAACAGTTTATCCATTAAAAGACATTAATGATGATGACATGCGATTAAAACATTTTTCTTGGATGGAAAATAAACGACCAAAAAAGAAAAATGACATTTTAATCAGATAAATCATTCCATCGATAATTTGTATATTTATCCTTTAATTTAAAAAAAGACTTATGAAGTTATTACAAAATAAAGTAGCCATTATTACGGGAGCATCTCGTGGCATTGGAAAAGGAATTGCCGAAAAATTTGCAGAACAAGGATGTAACATTGCTTTCACCTTTTTATCATCTGTAGAAAAAGCTAAAGCTTTTGAAACTGAATTAGCTACTAAATACGGAGTAAAAGTAAAAGGATACCAAAGCGATGCGGCTGATTTTAAAGCTGCAGATCAATTAGTAACAGATGTAGTTGCTGAATTTGGCACCGTAGATGTTTTAGTAAATAACGCCGGTATTACTCGCGATACCGTATGAATGCGCATGAGTGAACAGCAATGGGACGAAGTGATGAATGCTAACTTAAAATCTGTATTCAATTTAACAAAAGCGGTTCAAAAACCAATGTTAAAAGCACGCAGTGGTTCTATTATCAATATGAGTTCAGTGGTTGGTGTAAAGGGAAATGCTGGTCAAGCAAATTACTCGGCATCAAAGGCAGGAATTATTGGTTTTACAAAATCTGTAGCTTTAGAATTAGGTTCTCGTAACATTAGAAGCAATGCAATTGCTCCAGGTTTTATTGAAACTGAAATGACGGGTGCTTTAGATGAAAAAGTAGTTCAACAATGGAGAGATTCTATTCCTTTGAAACGTGGTGGTTCTGCAGAAGATGTAGCAAACTTAACTTTGTTTTTAGCAAGCGACATGAGTGCTTATATTACAGGCCAGTGCATTAATGTTTGCGGAGGAATGCTTACTTAAAAGTTAGATTATAGAAGTTGAACAATTTCAAAATCTTATTTCTCACTTCACAAATCTTAAATATAAATGGAATTTATCTCTAACTATCCTTGGTATTACACCCTGTTATGTTTCGTAGCAGGGTTTGTTTTTAGTGCCTTGTTGTATGTGCGAGATAAACAAAACGCAGAACGTTCAAAGGGTTTATTGTATAGTTTAGCCGCTTTACGCTTTGCGTCTATCAGTATCATAGCCTTATTATTACTTGACGTATTTATTAAGCGTTTAGTAAATGAAACGGAAAAGCCTGTTATTATTTTAGCTCAGGATAATTCCTCATCTTTAATTGCAGGAAAAGATTCTACAGAAATAAAAAATGAGTATACAAAAGCAATCGCTTCTTTTGCAAATGCCATAAAAGACAAATACGATGTAAAAACATATCAGTTCGATTCTGAATCTAAACCTTCTGAAACATTTGATTTTAAAGGAAAAGAAACAGATATATCGAAACTGTTTTTAGATTTAGAAAACAACTATGCTAACAAAAACATTGGCGCTATTATTTTAGCGACTGATGGTATATATAATAAAGGAACAAACCCTTTATATAGTATTAGTAAATTTAATGCGCCCATTTATACCATTGCATTAGGAGATACGGTTCCTTTAAAAGATGCCTGGATA
>SYEI01000395.1 GCA_005800865.1 Bacteroidota bacterium
AGAAAGCAGAGAAAGAAGGGTTTTAGTCTTTGGTGCATAAACTAGCCCCGATTGCAGCGGTATCCTTTTTGGCTTTTTTCATAGCCAAAAAGATAAAGCGGAAAGCGGGAAAAAGCTCCAAATTATTTTCATTTTACAACCAATATAGTATAGCAAAATCGTTATATTCGCATGATACAATTTGAAGCATAGAATGGCGACTCTTACCAAAAAAATACAAATGGTTGACCTAAAAGGTCAATACGAAAAAATAAAAGCAGAAGTTGATGCTGGTATTCAAGAAGTGATTAATACCACGGCTTTTATTAATGGGCCAGCGGTAAAAGAATTTCAAGCAGATTTAGAAAAATACTTAAACGTAAAACACGTTATACCTTGCGCTAACGGAACGGATGCTTTGCAAATTGCTATGATGGCTTTGGATTTAAAACCAGGTGATGAAGTCATTACTGCTAGTTTTACTTATGTAGCAACTGCCGAAGTAATTGGATTATTAGGATTGACTCCTGTTTTAGTGGATGTGTATCCTGACACATTTGACATTGACATTGAAGCGATTGAGAAAGCCATTACTCCAAAAACAAAAGCTATTGTGCCAGTGCATTTATTTGGACAATGTGCCGATATGGAACGTATGATGGCCTTAGCAAAAAAACATAATTTATTTGTGATTGAAGATGTAGCGCAAGCTATTGGTGCTGATTATACGTTTAGCGATGGCAAAAAAGCAAAAGCTGGAACCATTGGAACTATTGGTTGTACATCATTCTTCCCGAGTAAAAATTTAGGTTGCTATGGTGATGGTGGTGCTATTTATACGAACGATGATGAATTAGCAAAAAAATTACGAATGGTGGCGCATCACGGACAAAGCGTACAATACGTGCATGATGTATTAGGAGTTAACTCTCGTTTAGATACCATACAAGCGGTAGTATTAAAAGCAAAATTAAAACATTTAGATGAATATGCTGCTGCTAGAAATAAAGCTGCTGACTACTATGACAAAGCGTTAGCCAATCATCCAAAATTTAAAACACCTGTAAGAGCAAAAAATTCAACACATGTTTTTCATCAATATACGTTACAATTAAATGGTGTTGATAGAACAAAATTAAGAGAACAATTATCAGAGCGTGGTATTCCAGCAATGATTTACTACCCGATTCCATTGCATGAACAAAACGCCTACAAAAGCGACCGTTTTAAAAAAGGAGATTTTCCAGTAACAGAAAAATTATGTGCAACGGTTTTATCGTTGCCTATGCATACCGAAATGGATGAAGAAACATTGAAATATATTACAGATAACTTAATTCAATTAGTTAATTAGTCAATGTGACTATTAGACAATGGAGCAAAAAGATAATACCATATTAAAATTAACAATAGAATTTTCTATTGAGGTAATTTCTTTTGTTGAGAAGCTAGAAGAAAAAAGAAAATTTGTAGTAGCAAATCAATTATTAAAATCAGGAACGTCAATTGGAGCAAATGTTCATGAAGCTCAGAATGCAGAAAGTAAATCAGATTTTATTCATAAATTAAAAATTGCACACAAGGAAGCAGACGAAACAATGTATTGGTTAACTATTTGCGAGCAAGCAAGTTCTTATCCAACAAGTGAATTAAAAGAAAAATTGCAAGTCATTATAAAAATATTATCAAAAATAATCGCATCAACTAAAAATAATTTAAAAAATAAAACAGCAATTTCAGTGTAGTGAGCATTGTCTCATTAACTAATTGTCTCATCAACTAATTAATATTATGAAAGTAGCAATTGTAGGAACAGGATACGTAGGATTAGTAACAGGAACATGCTTTTCAGAAGTAGGTATGGACGTAACTTGTATTGATATTGATCAAAACAAGATTGATAATCTGCACAAAGGTATATTACCAATTTATGAACCAGGCTTAGATGAGTTTGTAAAACGTAACGTAGATAAAAAACGTTTACATTTTTCTACTTCATTAAAAGATAGTATTCAAGGAGCTGAAGTAGTTTTTATTGCCGTTGGTACGCCACCTGATGAAGATGGATCTGCTGATTTAAAATATGTATTAGCTGTTGCTTCAAGTATTGGTGAGCACGCAAACAATAATTTAGTAGTTGTTACTAAAAGTACCGTGCCAGTTGGTACTGCCGAAAAAGTAAGAGGAGCTTTAAAAACACAATTAGAAAAACGTGCATCTAATTTAAATATTTACGTTGCTTCAAATCCTGAGTTTTTAAAAGAAGGAGCAGCCATTGAAGATTTCATGAAACCAGATAGAATTGTAGTTGGTGTGGATAGACCAGAAGCAGAAGAATTAATGCGTAAATTATACAAACCATTTTTAATGAACGGACATCCAATTTATTTTATGGATATTCCTTCGGCTGAAATGACAAAATATGCGGCGAATGCTATGTTAGCTACAAAAATTTCTTTTATGAATGATGTGGCAAATCTTTGTGAAATTATGGGCGCTGATGTAAACATGGTTCGTAAAGGTATTGGAAGTGATACGCGTATTGGAACAAAATTTATTTACCCAGGTGTTGGTTATGGTGGAAGTTGTTTTCCGAAAGATGTAAAAGCATTAATTAAAACAGCTAAAGAAAATAAATACAACATGCGCATTTTAAATGCTGTGGAAGAAGTAAACGAAAATCAAAAAGAAGTATTATTTACGAAAGTAAAAAACCACTTTAATGGCGATTTAAAAGGAAAGAAATTTGCACTTTGGGGTTTATCATTTAAACCAAAAACAGATGATATGCGCGAAGCACCATCATTAGTGATTATTGAAAAATTATTAAAAGCAGGCGCTAGTGTTGTTGCCTATGATCCAGTAGCGATGAAAGAAGCGCAGCACACATTAAAAGATACGATTGGATATTCATTAGATATGTATGATACATTAGATGGAGCGGATGCTTTATTAATTGTAACAGAGTGGCCAGAATTTAGAGTGCCTGATTTTGATGAAATCAGCAAACGTCTAAAACAAAAAACATTATTTGACGGAAGAAATATTTTTGATCCTCAAGACATGAAAAAAATAGGATACAGCTATTACTGTATTGGAATTAAAACTAACTAAGAAGAAATTAAGCATATGCAAAAAAGAATTTTAATAACAGGAGCAGCAGGATTTTTAGGTTCACACTTATGCGACCGTTTTATTAAAGAAGGCATGGCAGTTGTTGCTATGGATAATTTGGTAACAGGTGATTTAAAAAACATTGAACATTTATTTAAATTACCTCAATTTGAATTTTATCATCATGATGTCAGTAAATTTATTCACGTTGCAGGTAACATCGATTATATCTTGCATTTCGCATCTCCTGCTAGCCCTATTGATTATTTAAAAATCCCCATTCAAACCCTAAAAGTTTCTTCGTTAGGAACACATAACGTTTTAGGATTTGCTCGCGTTAAAAAAGCAAGAGTATTAGTTGCCTCTACGAGTGAAGTTTATGGAGATCCTGCAGTGCACCCTCAAACAGAAGAATATTGGGGCAATGTAAATCCAGTTGGCCCACGTGGTTGCTATGATGAAGCTAAACGTTTTATGGAAGCTTTAACCATGGCTTATCACGAAACGCATGGTTTAGAAACTCGTATCATTCGTATTTTTAACACATACGGACCTAAAATGAGATTGAACGACGGGCGCGTATTACCAGCATTTATTGGGCAAGCATTACGTGGCGAAGACTTAACCATGTTTGGTGATGGTAGTCAAACACGTAGTTTTTGTTTTGTAGATGATTTAGTAGAAGGTATTTATCGTTTATTAATGAGTGACTATCACTTACCAGTAAACATTGGAAACCCCGATGAGATTAGCATTAAAGATTTTGCTGATGAAATTTTAAAACTAACAGGTTCCAATCAAAAATTAATTTCGTTGGCTTTACCTAAAGATGATCCAAAACAACGTAAGCCAGATATTACAAAAGCGAAGGAATTATTAGGCTGGACACCTAAAGTAAACAGAGCTGAAGGTTTAAAAATTACCTACGATTATTTCAAATCTTTATCAAAAGAAGAATTGAATAAAACGGAACACCGTAATTTAGAAACGCTTAACAAGTAATTTGATTCGTCATTACAACATAACCGTAAAGGGAAAAGTACAGCGTGTATCTTATCGTTTTTGCACACATGCACAAGCTATTAAATGCAATCTAACTGGTTATGTAAGAAACCTACACAGTGGTGATGTATTAATTGAAGCTGAAGGTTTAGAAGATGACATCAATAAACTTATTGATTGGTGCTATGTTGGCTCTCCCCTATCTAAAGTAACTGAAGTAATTGCCGAAGAAGGTGAGGTGAGAAATTTTGAAACTTTTGAAGTGAAGAAGTAAATTACTTTAAAAAATATTTGTTTTAATATTGTTTAACCAACACAAACAATATGATAAAAAACAAATATGATACTTCTGTTATTTTTTTGTATGCCATTGGTAAAGAAAATTTATTGCCAACTGAATTCCGAAAAAAAATCCCCTATTCTACTATTTCTTCTTGGAGAAAAACAAATTATAGTATTTATTATAACTTTTTGTCTTGACACAAAAAGTTACAAAAAAGTCAAGGCTTATTAAAATTTAGCTAAAATCTGCGCAGTATCAATCTGATAATTTGAAAGCGCTACGCGAACAGCCCAAATTATCTTGGCGCATGCCCTCGCTTTTGATGCTGCTTGATTTGTACGCTAAATTTTAATAGACCATTCATACTTACAAAATTTAATCTCAAATTATAAACATTTGAAAAAATAAAAGATTACACTTAGACACATACCTCATTTTAAATTTAGTGGATAACCGAACATTTTTTCATCATCTCATACGTTAGTAATAGTGCGGCTGATTTTGGCAATTCGGAGCGAACCACTATTCTGGTTAGACGCTGCGGGGCAAATAGGGGTTGGCGAATTGCCTTGACTTTTTGTTTCTTTTTCGTCAAGGAAAAAGAAAATGAAAAAACAAAAAAAGAAAGTTGGTATTGTAGCCAAATATCCAAACGAGTATTTGCATGTGGACACGACATTTTATCCTTTAATTGATGGAAAAAATATTTGTATAAGTTTTGTGATGGATAATTACTCAAAGATGATATTAGGTTATCATGTGGCAAATTCAAATACATTTGACATTGTAAGAAATTCATTAAGCAAAGCTTTAAAAGTAATTGCCAAACATCCATCGCAAAAACATAGTTTTTTGGTGGCTGATGGTGGTAAGGAAAACCACAATAAATACATTGATGCGTTTATCGCAAAATTA
>SYEI01000396.1 GCA_005800865.1 Bacteroidota bacterium
AAACAGATAGTCGCTTTTTAATTGCCACCAGCGATGAAAAAGCGAGTTTGCATTTAAATAACCTCTTTTTAATCTATGAGGATTATCTAGATTCTTGGAAAAAAGGCGATGTTGAATATGTAAAAGCCTTTTTAAACCACATGAACTATAAAGAAGTGTCCGAATTATTTAATGTAAATATTTCGAGCGGTTGGAGGAGAGAGAAAAGTTTGAAGATGAAACAGTATTACACTATTAAGGAGATGATTTTGTCGGCTATTGAATCTTGATTTTATTAAATGCGGAGAATAAATAATTTAATTGCCGCATATTTGCGGAGAATAATTTGTTTTTGCGGAGAATAAGTCGTATTTTTACCGCATATTTGCGGAGAATAATATGACACGGTATGTACATCAATTAAAACAATGGCCCAATTTTACTTGGGATAGCGAAGCTGTTATGTTTTCGTTATCCAACGTGCGTCATAAACAAGGCTTATTAAAAGGCTATACCAATTTTTTAGGTTTTGCTTTAAAAAGCGAAAAATTGCTACATACTTTATCATTAGATGTTCTTAAATCTTCTGAGATAGAAGGAGAATTTTTAAATCCAGATCAGGTACGTTCATCTGTTGCTCGACGTTTAGGAATGGATATAGCTGGTTTGGTTCCAAGCGATAGAAATGTAGATGGTGTTGTAGAAATGATGTTGGATGCCACTCAAAATTATGATAAACCTTTAACTAAAGATAGATTATTTGGGTGGCATTCTTCTTTATTTCCTAGTGGAAGAAGTGGCTTGCACAAAATAACAGTTGGTAATTGGCGTGATAATGAAAAGGGACCTATGCAAGTTGTATCCGGTGCAATGGGCAAAGAGCGCGTGCATTTTGAAGCACCAGAGGCTGATAGATTAGATGGAGAAATGACATTGTTTTTAGATTGGTTTAATTCTAGTCACACAACTGATTTTGTTTTAAAATCTGCGGTAGCACATTTATGGTTTGTAACTGTACATCCTTTTGACGATGGAAACGGCCGTATAGCGCGTGCAATAGCTGATATGTTATTAGCAAAAGCAGATGGCGATAACCAACGTTTTTATAGTATGTCGGCTCAAATAAGAGTAGAACGAAAAGCTTATTATGATATCCTAGAGAAAACTCAAAGCGGTAATTTAGATGTTACAAAATGGCTGCAATGGTATTTGCATTGCCTAGATGGCGCTTTAAATACTACTGATAAAGCATTAAAAGGTGTTTTGCACAAAGCACAGTTTTGGGATAAGCACAGCAATGAAACCATAAACGAAAGACAACGCTTAATGATTAATAAATTATTTGATGGCTTTGATGGAAAATTGACTACATCTAAATGGGCAAAGCTTAATAAATGCTCAGCAGATACCGCGTTACGTGATATACAATCGCTTATGCAAAAAGATATGTTGCAAAAAGAAGTGGGTGGTGGAAGAAGTACAAGTTATGTTTTAAAATAGGTTCGAGTCCCGTGCGGACTCGACCTTAACTTTGAATACAGAAACTATATAAAACGAAAAACCCTGATAATTTCTTACCAGGGTTTTGCGGTCCGGACGGGAACAAATTATAAGTGTGAAAGCAACTAAGATTCAGTTAGTTAAGCTTTTTCAAATAATGAATGTCACCGAAAATGCCACCTATTATATATACTTTAATACCAGTTTGTTAATGAACTTGGTTGTTGTAAATGTACAAATAAAAACTAACCTAAACAAACTAAATCAACCTTAATTTAATAGTTTTTAAGCTGATATATTCGCCATAACATCTGTTAAATCTATACCTGTGTAAACACAGAATTCTTTAATTGTTACAAATTGATGCTCTTCTTTGGCATTTTTCTCCTTTATTCTTTCAAGAAGCTTTCTGCCAAATCGTTCACTTTTTCCTGTTAAGCGCATAGTATCTTTTGGATATATGCAAATACGATTTGGGCTATTCATACACTATCCATGCTTTATCTATACATTATTCATACTTATGGTACAAACAAAGATAATGTATTCATATGTGGAATAAAACGGCAAAATCGGAATAAGATTAACAAAATGTGTAAAGTCGGAACGACCTATTTGATTGCAGAAAATTTCGAATCTACTTTTGTATTGTCAAACGAAATTTATTCGCGATAAAATGATGTTTGATGTGTTGCAACACAAACAATTCAATTAGTATTAATCTATAAAATTTATAAAATGGCTCAGCAAAAAGGCATTATAAAGCTAAAAGGAAAAATCGGAGATATTTCCTTTTACAAAACACAAGATGGCCATTTGGCTCGTGAAAAAGGTGGCGTTGATGCATCTCGCATCGCAAACGACCCTGCTTTTGTTAGAACACGAGAAAATGGAGCTGAATTTGGTTCGTCTGCTACTTCGGGCAAATTAGTAAGAAGTACATTAAGAACAATGTTAATGACAGCATCAGATAATCGTGTAACGGCAAGATTAACGAAGTTAATGACTGACGTTAAAAATCTTGATGCAACATCTGTTAGAGGTAAAAGAGCGGTAGGGGTTGCTATTATACTTGCTCCTGCAAAAGCGTTGTTAAAAGGCTTTAATTTCAATA
Organism: Bacteroidota bacterium; assembly: GCA_005800865.1. GTDB lineage: Bacteria > Bacteroidota > Bacteroidia > B-17B0 > Aurantibacillaceae > UBA4416. The sequence goes on from SYEI01000396.1 coordinate 2,594, forward strand.
ACAAGGCTATTTTGGGCAGCATCTTGTTTAAACCATTTGTTGTAGCTCCATTAACTGGAGTAATTACAATTAATGGACTTGTGCCTATAAATGATATTGCGTTTCCCGCAGGTGCAACGCATATCAATTTAAAAGGCTCTTGGGCAAAAGTGGATTTTACAAATAATGTTTCGGATGTAAAATTGTCAAACGTAATTAATTTGCCAATTAATGCAGTATCAACAAATGTTATTTTAACTCCAACAGCGCCACCAGTTGGTGCAGGTACAAATTTATTTGTATTACAAATAGAGTTTTTCCAAATGGTGAACGCAGTTCAGTACTCCTTAAAAAATGGAGCTTTCAATGCGTTGAGCATTGTTGAAGTATCTTAAAATCAAACAGCCCTGGGCGAATAGCCCAAGGCTGTTTTAAATCAAAATTATTAATCATTAAAATAAGAAACAATGAAACTCATTGACAGATTAAAAGCACCAACACCAAAGTTCTTTAAAATTTTAAGAAATATTGGTTTAGGATTAGCCGCCGCAGGTGGCGTTATTGTGGCATCG